>NZ_LARF01000049.1:0-13544 GCF_000980385.1 Ruminococcus sp. N15.MGS-57 | reverse complement strand
CAAGGACGCCGCCAGCAATGATACCCACATGATCTGCAATCTGCTGGACTTCTGACAGAATATGGCTGGACAAAATAACTGTAATCCCTTTGCAGGGAAAAGAGCGAATTAACTCTCGAAGTTCCTCAATCCCTAAAGGGTCAAGGCCGTTAGTCGGTTCATCCAGAATCAAAAGCTGGGGACTGTTCAGCAATGCAATAGCAATACCAAGCCGCTGCTTCATACCAAGAGAAAACTGCCCGGCCCGTTTCTTGCCGGTATTCGTGAGCTGGACAATTTGCAATACCTCGTTAATTCGTGCATCGTCCAGGCCGAGCAACGTAGTTCTGACTTTGAGATTTTCGTATGCAGTCAGATTTTCGTAAAGTGGGGGCATCTCAATCAAAGCACCGATATGCTCCAGATCATTCCGCTTCCACGGGTGGCCGTCAAACTCGATGCTTCCCGATGTGGGGCGCAAAATGCCGGTGAGCATTTTTAAGATCGTGGATTTGCCAGCCCCATTCGGCCCCAGCAGACCATAAACCGAGTTGCGCCGGATGTTCAGTGACACATTGTTTACCGCCATTTGCCCCTTGAAATTTTTGCAGAGGTCAGTCGTTTTCAAAATCATATCCATATAATCAAGTCCTTTCTTTGATTTTACGGATAGCATACCGGGCAATTTTGAAGATTTCATAAAGATTCCCGAAAACAGAATATGAACAATACACCGTAACCATGGAGCATATCGCAACAAAGCACCAACCTACGCATTTAGGGCCTTAAAAAGCCCTATATTTCAAGATTTTTCCCTCTAAAACCGCAAAGAAAAGCATTTCCTTGGATTCGTAGAATTTATAGAACGAGCCCTTTGCAATCCCGACCGCCTTCGTCAGCTGCTCTACGGAGGTTTTCTTCATCCCCATCGTGACAGCACAATGTCTCGTTTCCTTCAGCAACGCCTTGCGGAGCTGCTCAGTCTCGTAATCGGTAAAAGCCAAGCCCACGCCCCCTTAAATATGACCATTTTGGTTTATTGGGTCATATTATACCACGCTTCTTTCTGGTTTGCAATGGGTGTAGAGAAAAACATACTCATTTTAACAAAAAACTATTTTCCCTTAACACATTATTTCATGAAGGCGCTCCTCTCCTTTCGGCAAAGAACTGCACCCCCTAAAATCAAAAATGCACCCCCTCCAAACCGTAATTGCACCCCCTTAACGGGTTTCTATCAAAATTAGAGTCATTTGCCAGCAGGTGCGTGCCCCTGCACCTAATTCCGCTATCATTTATGGTAGCGGATTTTTTTGCTCCCGCCCATAGGTATGATACGCTGGGAGGGGTTTGCTACTCGCCGTGACGGGCATTGTCCGTCATGGCTTTTTTGTTATCAAACTTCAGTCCCGCTCAATAAGTTTGTTTGTAAACTTTACAATGTATGGGGCTTGCCCCTGCACCCAATTCCGCCTTACTGTGGTAGGGCGGATTTTTTTGTTGCCGCACAAAATCTTGCATTTCCACCCGAACTGTGTTATAATCCTATATATCAAACATCATAACACGGAGGTCTATCATGTACGAAAATTTTAAATATCTCGACGCTGTTGCACAAAAAGAGATAACCAACGGTGTTTTCTCAGGCTCAGTTCTCAGCGTTATCCATAAAGGCGAAACTGTCTATCTCAAAAGCTTTGGTCTTGCTGACAAGGAGAAAAATATCCCTATGAAAACTGACAGCATTTTCAGACTCTTTTCTATGTCAAAGCCTGTCACAGCCGCTGCCGCAATGATACTTATCGAGCGTGGTCTGCTCGACACTCGTCACCCGCTCAAGTGGTTTATCCCTGAGTTCTCCGACCCTGTGGTTCTTGACGAGAACGGCGAACGTCCTGCTGACAGAGATATAACCATAGGCGACCTGCTCACCATGACTTCCGGTATCCCTTATCCTGACGGCACTCCCGCAGGTCAGAAAATGGGTGCGCTTTGGGGCGAGCAGTCTGAAAAATATCTCAAGGGCGAAAAGCTTCTGGATACTGTGAGCTTCGCAAAGGAAATGGGCAAGCGTCCTCTTATGTTCTCCCCTGGTGAAAAGTGGATGTACGGTGCGTCTGCTGACATCATGGGTGCTGTTATCGAAGTGGTTTCTGGCATGAAGTTCGGAGATTTTCTTAGAAAAGAGATCTTTGAACCCCTCGGTATGAATGATACAGGCTTCTATATCCTAGCGGAAAAGTACAGCCGACTTGCCCAGTGCTATGAATACAAAAATGGCGGAAACGAGCCTTTTACTCACTTCCACCTTTGCCTTACTGATTACACTGTACCTCCTGCCTTTGAGTCGGGCGGAGCAGGTCTTGTTTCCACTGTAGAGGACTATGCAAAGTTTGCCAAAATGCTTATGAACAAGGGCGAGCTTGACGGCGTGAGGATACTCGGCAGAAACACGGTCGATTTCATGACAAGAAACGGTCTTACACCTGAACAGCGCAAGACCCTTAACTGGGACAGCACAAAGGGTCACGGCTACGGTAACTTCATGCGTATCCTTGACGACCCTTCCGCTGCAGGACTTATCCAGTCAGAAGGCTCTTTCGGCTGGGACGGCTGGATGGGCTGTTATTTCAGCCTTGACCCAAAAGAACAGCTCTGCATACTTTATTTTATTCAGCAGACAGGCGCAGGCACCACCGATTCTGCAAGGCGTTTGCAGAACATCGCATGGGGTGCAGTAAAATAAGCAGGGGAGGTCTGAGATTTGAAATTACAGGAAGGCAGATTTATACAAGGGCTTAGAAATATGTTCAGTCTGCGCTGGGATATGGCTGACCCTGATGAGATACATAATACGATAATATCTGGCACAAAGCTTCAGGGTACTAATATGTGTATCCTTATGCTTGCCATACTTATAGCCTCCATAGGTCTGAATATGAACTCCACCGCCGTTATAATCGGTGCTATGCTCATCTCACCTCTTATGGGCGGTATAACAGCCATAGGCTATGGAATCGCCACCAATGACCTGACTCTTTCAAAGGGTGCAGCAATAAGACTTGGCATACAGGTGGTCATTTGCCTTATCACCTCGACTATTTACTTTACTATCTCACCTATCACCACAGCCTCCTCCGAGCTTCTTGCCCGAACCACACCTACAGCGTGGGACGTTCTTATTGCCCTTTTTGGCGGACTTGCCGGCATAATAGGTCAGACCCGTAAGGAGAAAAGCAACGTTATCCCAGGCGTGGCTATCGCAACAGCACTCATGCCGCCGCTTTGTACCGCAGGCTATGGACTGGCAAGACACCGCCTTGACTATTTCGGCGGAGCATTGTATCTCTTTTTCATAAACAGCTTTTTTATCTGCCTTGCGGCTATCGTTGTGCTGAAGCTTTTAAGGCTGCCTCACGGCAACGATATTTCCCCGAAGGCTTTGAAAAAGATACACAGAAATATCGCTTTTATCACAGTTATTACCATGCTGCCTAGTATTTATCTTGGCTATGATATTGTGAAAAAGACAATGGATAACAGCAGTGCAGAGAAGTTTATCACCGAGAATTTTGACTTTGACGGCACTCAGATAGTGCAGAAAACTATAGATACTGATAAACGTATGATAGAAGTGGCACTTCTTGGCAAGAAGATAAGTACTGCCGATACAAAGGCGCTTCAAAGCGAGCTGAAAGCTTTCGGATTGGGAGATTATAAGCTTGTGATAACACAGACCGAGGTGGAAAGCGGTGTTACCGCTGACGAGGTCGAAAAGATGCTTGAAAAGAACGCCGACGATGAGGAAACACAGAACAAGGTGGCACAGGTGCTAGCGCAGAAAGAAAACGACGACCTTAAAGCCGAGAATGAAAATCTGAAGGCACAGCTTGACAGTTATCAGAGCTATGATATCGACATGAGCGATATCGCCGAGGAGCTTGCTATCGTTTATCCAAACATAACAGGTGCGGCAGGCGGTCACATGAGCAGCCATTCAGTAGGCTCGCCCACAACAGTTAATGGCATAGCAGTGGTGCTATATGAGAACAAGGCTCTTACCGATGAACAGCTCAAAACTGTCACAGAGCTTCTGAAAAAACGTCTTGATGTGTCAAACGTCACAGTTATCCAGCAGGTGGAGAAGCAGAAAGATACTACCTCAAAGGCTGAAAGCACCGATAAAAAGAAAAAGAATTGAAAAAATTCTGAAAACCCCTTGCAATCTGAGAAGATGTGTGCTATAATATATTAAAATGTATAATTATGTTTTGGAGGAACAAAAATGAGCGTAATTGAGATCGTTGCAGGCGCACTGCTGATCGTAGCCAGCCTCGTTATCATACTTGTAGTTCTTGCGCAGGACACCAAAGAGCAGGGTCTTACATCTGCTATCGGCGGTGGATATAACGATTCTTTCTATGGAAAGAACGGTTCAAACACCAAGGACGCTAAGCTTAACAGACTGACAAGGATAAGTGCGATACTGATATTCGTGATAACTCTTGCTGTAAATATCATTTATCAGATCAAGAAATAATTGCCCGCCCTGCTCCGTGCAGGGCTTTTTCTTTTGGAAAGTAAAGTAACAGTAAAAAGAAAGGAAATTTATGAAGTTAGATTACAGAAAAATAATATATTCAAAGTTAAAAAAAGCAGGCAAAAAGCCACTGACTTTTAAAGAACTGCTGAGATCATGCAGAGGAAAGGGCTTTGAGTTTGAAAAATTCACAAAAGCCGTTGATAAAATGAAGAAAAACGGCGAAATAATGGAAGACAAGTTCGGCATAAGGCTCGTTGACCCTAAGAAGTTCGTCAAGTGCGAGGTGGTAAGGCTCAATAAGACCTACGGCTTTGTGAAAAATCTTGACACTGACGAAGAAATTTTTGTTGTGGGCAAGTATCTCAAAGGCGCAATGCCACACGATATCGTCCTTGTGAGAACCTTCAAGGGCGAGGGAGCTTGCACCGAGGGCGAGGTCATGAGCATTGTGGAGGAGAATTTTGCTAAGTTCACAGGCGAACTTGTGAGCGAGTTCGGCGTGCTGAAAATCGTCCCTGATATGCTATCAAAATATGCAATGACCTTTGAGAACCCAATGCGTCTTGAGCTTCACGAGGGCGATAAGGTGGTGGCGCAGGTCACAAAGCGTGGAAACAGGCACTCTGAACACGTCTGCGAGATAGTTTCAAGCTATGGAAGCTCAATGAAAGCCTCTGCCTGCGCAATGAGCGTCCTTGAGGTCAATGGTCTGACCCCTGTTTTCCCAAGCGAGGTCATCTATGAAGCTAGTGAAGTGTCCGATTATTCAAGGATAAAAGAGGAGATACCCAACCGCCTTGACCTCCGTGACAAGCCGATATTCACCATTGACGGCGCAGATACAAAGGATATCGACGACGCAATTTCTGTTGAACGAACCAAAACAGGTTATCTCCTTGGCGTTCACATTGCCGACGTTTCCCACTATGTTCAGCCTAAGTCACAGCTTGATAACGAGGCTTTCAAGCGTGGCACAAGCGTTTATTACGCAAACCGAGTTATACCAATGCTCCCTAAGGAGCTTTCAAACGGCATCTGCTCCCTTAATCCGCAGGAGGACAGACTTGCGTTCTCATGTCTTTGTGAACTTGACAAGCAGGGCAATATCACTGAGTATAAGTTTGCAAAAACTGTTATCCGCTCCCGTGTAAAGGGCGTTTATTCCGAGATAAATTCACTTTTGGCAGGCAGTGACGATGCTGAACTTAAAGAAAAATATGCCGAAGTTTCAGGTCAGCTTCCTATTATAAAGGAGCTTGCGGATATTTTGTACAAAAACAAGAAAAACCGTGGCTGTCCTGAGCTTGAAACCTCTGAGAGCAAGCTTATCATCAATGACGAGGATATCTGCGTGGGCGTTGAGAGGCGTACCCGTGGAAGAAGCGAGGAGATAATAGAGGACTTCATGCTTGTTGCAAACGAGTGTGCCGCAAGATTTGGCATGGATAATAACCTTCCGTTCGTTTATCGTATCCACGAAGAGCCGTCAGACGAGAAGCTTGAATCCCTGAGAGAAGCGCTTGTCAAGCTCAACGTCCAGTATAAGCTGGGCGAAAAGGCTTGCCCTGGGGATATGTCGGAGATACTAAAAGCCGCAAAGGGTACTGATATCGACCTTATCATGAACAATATCGTTCTGAGGAGTATGTCAAAGGCAAGATATTCCACCGAGCCTGTGGGTCACTTCGGACTTGCGCTGGAGGATTACGCCCACTTCACTTCACCTATCAGACGTTACCCTGACCTGACTATCCATAGAATAATGTCAGCTTTTCTCAGTGGCAGCAGTGCAGAGGAGTGCGCCACAAAGTTCAACAAGTTCGTTTATGACTCCGCCGACCAGTCCACAAAGACGGAGCTTACCGCAATGCAGGTGGAGCGAAGCTGTGAGGATTGCTACAAGGCTGAGTATATGAACGCTCATATCGGTGAGGAGTTTCAGGGAACAGTGGTTTCAGCTGTTGAGTTCGGTCTTTTTATTGCACTTCCTGACACCTGCGAGGGACTTCTTCACACGGACAATATGCCTGACGGCGAGTATGTCTGCGACGATATGGTGAGCCTGAAAAACCTTACAAACGGCATGGAATATCGTGTGGGCGACCCTATCAGAGTAAAGGTGATAAACGCAAATGTAAATTCGGGCAAGATAGATTTTGCACTTGCTGACGAGGCCTAAAATATGCTTATATAAAAAAATGGCGGTCTTGCACCGTCATTTTTTTTGCAATTCTGAAGAGGCTGGCGCCCTTGACAGCCCGCTTTTCTCGCACGTCACTATTTATGTTGATTTTCACATTGTATAAACATCGCTCGAACTATGTAGGGGACGACACCATCGTCGTCCCGTTCCTTTTGCTCATCTTGTGGTCTTACAAATTTATCGTTTCATGAATTGCATATGTGTACAAAAAAATCGGACAGTCGCACCAAGCAACTGTCCGATAATTTTTTGTATAAATAAATTACTTTGAAAGACCCCAGATATCTCTAGCGTAGTCCTCAACAGAACGGTCTGCGGAGAAAATGCCTGCGCCTGCAATGTTTGCAAGGCTCATCTTCTGCCACTTTGTCTGATCCTTGTAGCACTCAGATGCGTAAGCCTGTGCCTTCTGGTAAGAATCGAAGTCCTTGAGAGCCATGTATGGGTCAGAGTTCTTCAGGCTGTCAGCGATCTCGTTGAACTGCTGTCCGTTGATGCCGTATTGAAGTGTGTCGATAGCCTGCTTAACAACTGCGTTGGAGTTGTAGATGTCCATAGGCTTGTAGCCTGACTTGCAAGCGTTTACCTCGTCAACGTTCATACCGAAGATGATGATGTTGTCGTCGCCTACCTGCTCGTGTATCTCAACGTTTGCTCCGTCAAGAGTACCCAGTGTGATAGCACCATTTATCATAAGCTTCATGTTACCTGTACCTGAAGCCTCTGTACCAGCAAGTGAGATCTGCTCAGAGATGTTTGCCGCTGGCATGAGTATCTCAGAAAGTGATACGTTGTAGTCCTCAAGGAAGATAACGTTGAGCTTCTCGTTGAGCTTTTTGTCCTTTTTCAGTTCCTGAGAAATGTTCCAGATAAGCTTGATGATCTGCTTTGCCATGTAGTAGCCAGGAGCAGCCTTTGCAGCAAAGATGTATGTCTTTGGTACAAAATCAGCGTTTGGATTAGCCTTGAGGTAGTTGTACTGTGCTATGATGTTCAAAGCGTTGAGCTGCTGTCTCTTGTATTCGTGAAGTCTTTTTACCTGAACGTCAAAGATAGAATCAGTGTTGAGAACAACGCCGTACTGATTCTTTACATACTTTGCAAAACTCTTCTTGTTGTCAAGCTTGATTTTTGCAAGTCTGTCAAGAACGTCCTTGTCGTCCTTGAATACAGCAAGCTTAGAAAGCTCAGCAGCATTCTTGAGGAAGCCGTCGCCTATCTTCTCGCAAAGAAGATCTGTAAGACCCTCGTTTGACTGATAGAGCCATCTTCTGTATGCGATACCGTTTGTAACGTTCTTGAACTTTGTTGGTGTGTCAAGATACTCGTCCTTGAATGTTTCCTTCTTGATTATCTCGGAGTGTATCTTTGCAACGCCGTTTACACTGTGGCAAGCGTGTACGCAAAGTGTAGCCATTTTCACCTTGTTGTCCTCAACGATAGACATATGTGAAACCTTAGCCTGATCCTTGTATCTCTCCCAAAGATCCTTGCAGTAACGCTCGTTTATCTCGATAATGATAGAGAAGATTCTAGGGCAAACGCTCTTGAGGAGGTTGCAGTCCCACTTCTCCAAAGCCTCAGGCATTACAGTGTGGTTTGTGTATGCAAATGTGTTTGTAACGATGTGCCAAGCCTTGTCCCATGAATAGCCGCAATCATCAAGAAGAACTCTCATAAGCTCTGGGATAGCAAGTGTCGGGTGAGTATCGTTGATGTGGATAGCTACCTTTTCATGGAGGTTGTCAAGTGTGCCGTAAACGCTCATGTGCTGGTTTACGATATCGCCGATAGAAGCAGCGCAAAGGAAATACTGCTGTCTAAGTCTGAGTGACTTGCCCTCTGCGTGGTTGTCGTTAGGATAAAGCACCTTTGTGATAGCCTGTGAAATGATGTTCTTGCTAAGAGCCTTCTGATAGTCGCCCTGATTGAACATTGACATATCAAAATCAGCCATTTCAGCTTTCCAAAGTCTGAGCTTTGAAACTGCCTCGCTGTTGTAGCCTGATACGAACAGATCGTATGGAACAGCCATAACTGATGTGTAGTTCTCGTGAGTTACGCAGTGATACTGATTGTCCCAGTATTCCTTAAGCTCGCCGTCAAAACGAACCTCGACAGCCTTTGACGGAACAGGAACGAGCCATACAGAGCCGCCCGGGAGCCAGTTGTCAGGAAGCTCGGTCTGCCAGCCGTCCTCCAGCTTCTGCTTGAAGATACCGTATTCATAGCAGATAGAATAGCCTGTAGCATGGTAGCCGTCGGCAGCAAGAGCGTCAAGATAGCAGGCAGCAAGTCTTCCAAGACCGCCGTTGCCAAGACCTGCGTCAGGCTCACACTCGTAAATGCCGTTTATAGAAATGCCCATGTCCTTAAGGACCTTTGTAGCCTGCTTCTGCATTTCAAGGTTATAAAGAGAAGTTTTAAGGCTTCTTCCCATAAGAAATTCCATTGAAAGATAGTAGACCTTCTTCTTGCCCTCAGACTGAGTTTTAACGGTGAACTTTCTTCTCTTAGCTTTAAGAATGCCTACAACGATCTTAGAAAGAGCCTCGTATACCTGCTGATCGGAAGCGTCCTCAGGTGTTGTCTGGAAATCGTTGTGAAGAACGTCAAGAAGCTTTTCTTTAAGTTCCTGCGTGGAAATTGTTTTTTCTACAGCACTATTTGCCATAAATCTTTACCTCCTATATACTTTCAAGTCGAGCTTTGCGCTCTGCACCTTTATTACTGTATTGGCGAAAACGTTTGAGAAATAAGGATAGTTTTCACCTGTTTGGGGGAATAACACGCCCCTGCTCCTGATAATTATACCACAAGCCGACAATTTTTGCAAGAAAAAATGCCAAACGCCCCTAAAATTTAAACACTTTTTACATAGGGCAGGCATATGATTTGTAGAAATCATAGACGCTGATATGCTATTTCTGCAATAGTTGTCATATTATGTTTGGAATATAATACAGGATATTGCATTTGCCTAATTTTATTATATGGTATAGTTGCATAATTGTCAAGGCGTTCAATTGTATAAAATGCTGATTTTGGAAGAATGAACAGCAAAAGGGGACAGTAAGGGCAGTAGTTTTTATATAATCACAAGAATATGAATTTGCTAGGTGGGCATATAGGCCATACGATATGTGTTCAGAAAAAAGTTTACTTACGTTATTTGTAGCAAAAGGCTCAATTTCTATGATGCAGAAATTGAGCCTTTTTATATATTCGTTCGTTTTGATATAATATCTATTCTTCTTCTATCTTTTCTTCAGCCTTTGCAAGCTGTTTCTTGTCAAACACGCTCTTTGCTACCTGAATACCGAACACGATCGCCGCACCGATGATGAAAAATACGATGCTGAATGTGCCGAAAGACATAGGGTCTTTAGGTTCTTTAAGGGTAGTAGGACCTATAACTATGGCGTACAGCGAGCCTATCATCATGCCGATAACGCAGTAGATAGTCTGGCTTCTGAATTTTTCAAGAGCCTTTTTGATAAGCCTGAGAGTAACGAACACTCCAAGGATAATGCCGATACCCAAAGAGCAGAGCAGTCCGAAATACTCAAAGTTCAAATGAAGGAACTCTTTTATTCCCGTGATAACAGGCATATAAAGACCGAATGTGAGAAGTATGGTGGAGCCTGAAATGCCGGGAAGCACCATTGCAGATATTGCGCACATTCCTGCAAGAACAACGAATATCACTGTGCCTATATTCATGTGAGAAACGTCAGCACCACTGCCGGAGGGATTTATAAGGGATATTCCCACAACGATAGCAATGCCGATAACAGCCCATACGATGTTGTAATATTTGCCCTTTATGCTCTCTTTTTCTTCCATTATCATGACAGGTATCGCCAGAATGATAAATCCTAAAAACAGCGAGCTTACCTTGTAGATGCCGCTTTCAAACACGTTTGCAAGAACGCTTACTGCAAGAAGCATACCGATGACCCAGCCCACGCCAAGCTTTATAAGAAAGAAAAATGCTTTTTTACGCTTTGCATTGTCACGCCCCATAATGTCGTTAAGGGAATTTATGAAGCTGTCATAAAAGCCCAGCAGAAATGCTATAGTTCCTCCCGAAACTCCAGGGACGCTGTCCGCAAGAGCCATGCAAAAGCCTCTGAGTGCGTTTATTATCATACTTGTTTCTATGCCTTAAAAGGCATATCCTCCTTCCGTGGTGTTGTCTGCTTTCGTATCAGCAGACTTTTCTTTTGTTCTGATGTAAGCTTTTTCTACCTGTGTCATCAGCTTTCCAAGCTGTGCTTCCTGCTTATCGTCACTAACGAGCGCCGCACTTTTTTCAGCCGAAGCCTTTGCCGCTCTCACATCACCCTGAGCGAGAAAACACTCGCCCTTGTAAAGCTCACTGTTGCACCGAAGCGTCTTGTCAGCGTCACGGCTTTTCTCTGCGCTGTCAAAAAACTTCACCGCCGCTTCAAAGCGTTCGTTGAAATATTCCAGCAGACCAAGGGTGAAAAGCATTTGCCCATTGCGTTTATCGAGAAGACCTCGCTTGAAGTAATGCTCTGCCGAAACAAATATCTCGTTTGCCTGAGAAATATCTCCTGACATGAGTCTGCCGTAAAGAAGCAGTTCAAAATACTTGTTCTGATCTGAGGGGGTAAGCTTATCAAAAGCTATACGGTCAAGTGTGAGAAAACAGTTTTCAAAGCGTTTTTCTGAAATGTAAACAGCGGCAAGCTTCAAAAGCCCGTGACCCTTATCTTTGTTCTGCCTGAGAAGATATTTTTCAAGAAGCTCAAAATATTCGTCACAGCCGCCCTTTTTAGCGTAGAGCCTTTCGAGCTTTTTTATTTTGAAGACCCATATGAAAAGCCCTGCAAGCTCGACGATGCACAGGAATATAAGACAAAGAGGAAGCGCTCTCATAAAAACGTTTATGCAAAACTGCGCTCCATAGCGACAGCCCTTTGAAAGCCATGCAATGCACATCACAGCATAACTTAGCACCAGGCTCAATGCGACAATTAGCCACAAGGTCCTTATAACGCCTTTATGCACCTTGCTCACCTCTTTGTAAATCATATCACATATAAGTAAAAATCAAATGTTGTCTGTGTAAAGAATGGGTAAAAATGTATAAACTGTTCAAAAATTTTTAAATTTAATCTATTGCCGCCTACTGCATATCCTTATTTCTGTTTTTGAGAAGCTTCTGTCTTTTGCGTTCGTGTCTGTCCATAACTATCTTTTCGCAGAAGTCTACGACTTTCTTCATGAAAGGCTTGAAAATGTAGAAAAATTCGCCCTCATAGGTAACGACCTCGCCGTTAAAGCCCTTTTTGAACTTGTATACGCCATAGTTAGGGTTTGTTTCATCGTTGTAGAATGGTATGCCCTGAAAATCATAGATATAGTTTTTGCCCTCCAAAGCCCAGTTTATCATCGTCCACTGCATGAGATAGTTAGGGTAGAGGTTTCTGTGGTGGTTTGCGGAAGCACCGTAAACATAGCAGGTCTTGCCTGCATACTGTGTTGTTACTGCACCCGACAACGGTATCTGCTTGCCGTCCTCGTCAACATAGCACATGAAAAGTCGGCAGTGTTCAGGGCCAAGACCATTGAGCATTTTTACAAAATACTCCTTTGAACGGATAGAGAAGCCATCTCTGATACCTGTTGCCTGCATGAGAGGGTAGAAATCGTCAAGAGCCTCAGTGCCGCAAGCCTTGCAGTAAACGCCCTTTCTAGGGGCTTTTCTGATACGGTTTCTCCAGTCAGGCTTGAAAGTCGCCATGACCTCGTCAGGGGTCTTGCCCTCGATATTTCTGAGCATATAGTTATTACGAGCCTGAATAGTGGTCAGCTCAGCCGCTTTGTGTATGTGCTTGAAGCCCATGTCCTCGATAAGCTTTGTACACTTGTCGTCGCCCTCCTCGAAACAAGGATCCCACATAAACTGGTAGCATTTGTATTTCTTTGCAAGTACTTTTACGCCCTCGAAAAGGTCGGTCATGACCTCTTTATCAGACCAGTCGCAAACAGGGCCATGAGGGGCATACATAAAAGTAACACCGAAAATAGGCACTTTTTTGATTATGATAAGGCAAGTTCCACGGATATTGCCGTCAGCGTCACGAGAGATAACAGCGTCCCAGCCCCAGTTGTCCTTTACCTTCGGCCATTTGAGGGATTGCATGAAATTGCCGTATTTGCTGGTGCCTGCGAACTGTTCATATTCTGCAAGGAGTTTTTCATCGGACTTATTGATTATTTCCATTTTATAAAGATCCTCTCTGTAAGAATTTTTCTGTTATTATGCACTATTTCATTTATTATACTACATATTGAGTGAAAAATCAAGGGGGGAGGGGAGTTTAAGTGAGGAGTGAGTGTAGTGCTACAATAGATATTGGACAAAATTAAGAAAAAAGAAAAGAGAGATAGGCAAAAATCTGATAAAATAAAGTTACCACACAAATACAAATCAGAAAGGAAGCCTATCTCTCATGAATAGTATAACACAAGATATGAAGTTTCGTCAATCCTTAATGAATTACGCAAAGAAATATGGAGTGAGCCGAGCGAGCAGAAAATACAATAAATCACGTTCATATATATATTTCTGGCTGAAACGCTGGGACGGAAGTGTGGAGTCCCTGGCAGTTAAATCACGCCGACCGCATCATCATCCCAACGAGCATACCAAGGAAGAAATAGATCTTATCAAAAGGTATCACAAACGAAACCCAACGCTTGAGCTTCCCGAACTATGGCATCGTCTCAGAAAACAAGGGTATACACGCTGTCTTGAAAGTCTTTACAGGGTTATGAAAAAACTAG
>NZ_LARF01000164.1:0-262 GCF_000980385.1 Ruminococcus sp. N15.MGS-57 | reverse complement strand
AGGTGCTTTGCTCCTCATATCCGTATAAAAATCTTATCCTGGTATACTCATCGATCGCCGTGTATTGGTACAGCTTCATCTCAGGGTCAGCTATACACTTTCTCGGAACTACCTTTACGTCCACCTGAATACGCTCTCCGGGGTATGTCATCTGCTCGTATGGCTTTGGTTTATACGTCGCTTTCTTCGGCTTTTTCGGAAGCATTCCTAGTTTTTTCATAACCCTGTAAAGACTTTCAAGACAGCGTGTATACCCTTGTTT
>NZ_LARF01000163.1:0-265 GCF_000980385.1 Ruminococcus sp. N15.MGS-57 | reverse complement strand
GTGGAAAATACCCACGAAGCCATCATTTCTGAAGAAGTGTTCCAAAAAGTTCAGGAGCTGATTGCAAGCAGACGCAGGAAACGCAGAAACGGTACGACACAGATTTTCGCAGGATTGATAAAATGTGCAGACTGCGGATGGTCTTTAGCCTATGGGGAAAACAAGCAGAATAAGAACCCATACGGGTACTACCATTGCAGCAAGAACGGGCAGGGATTACGCCAGTGTTCCATGCACTATATCCGCTATGATGTACTGTATGCCT
>NZ_LARF01000046.1:0-14261 GCF_000980385.1 Ruminococcus sp. N15.MGS-57 | reverse complement strand
TGATCTGTCAGACGGAAATGCCAAGAGTGTTACACAGATAGACCTCTCAAAGCCTATAGATCGTTCAGCGTATAAAGCTGACGGAAAGATACGCAAGGTAGTTATACTTATGAACAGCTCGAAATTTGAGTCGCTGAAAGACGCACTTGACGAGATAGATATAACCGGTATGACCGTAACAAATGTCAATGGCTGCGGAATACAAAAGGGCAGCACCGATTATTATCGTGGCTCGGAAGCAAAGTCACATTTGCTCCCTAAGATAAAGGTCGAGATCGTTATCAGTACAGTTCCACTTGGACTTTTGGTAGACACGGTAAAGCGTGTGCTGTACAGCGGCAATATCGGTGACGGAAAGATCTTTGTATATGAGGTCGAAAATGTAATAAAGATCAGAACTGATGAAGAGGGCAAAATGGCGCTTGAATAGAAGTTTGCTGACGAAAAGGGGTATTCATTATGAACCAGGAACAAAAAAAGAAATATCTTTCCATAAAAGAAATGGGTCAAAGGCGAGGCGTTTCTTCAAAAACACTGCGGTATTACGATAGTATCGGGATCTTCAAGGCTGATTATGTTGACCCTGATACGGGGTACAGATACTATGATCCACAGCAATATGAGAAGCTTGGCACGATACTTGAACTGCGTAGCCTCAATTTTTCGCTGAATGAGATAAAAGGATATTTCACGGAGAGAAATATGAAAAAATCTGTGGATATGCTGAAAGAACACTATAAGCTTCTTGAAGAGGAGATACGTAGCAAACAAAGGCTGGCGGAGACTATCAAAGAAAAAATAGATTTCATTGATAAGGTTATCGACAATAATATCGAGCTGGAGAAGTTTTCTTTTGAGGATTTTCCAGAGCGATTTATCATATCACAGCTCAATAAATCCGATAAAAGTGGTGAATCCGTTGCACTTGAATTTATGCACCTTGAAGGTCATCTTCACGAAACTGCGCCGATCTTGGCTTCAGACCGAATAGGCTTTTATATGGATTTTGATGATATTTCCGAGATGGAAAATATGGATAATTGGCACACCATGATAATGTGCAGTGAAGAAATGAAGAATTCAAGACATTTCTGTGTGCTCCCTGCGGGAAAATATCTATGTGCATATTTTAAGGATTATACCGCTGACAGGGATCTATTCATAAAAATGTTTTTGGAATACGTCAAGTTTAACGACATAAAATTGAAAGGAATAATGATACAGCAATTTAAAATAGATGTAACTGTTACTGACGATCCGAAAGAGACAATCATTGAATTTCAGGCACTTGTTTGAATTTGTCTGAAAATGTTCTTGATAGCTGTTCCGGCCAAATATAAAACAAAGCCTTCTGAGCATTGTGGCTCAGGGGGCTTGGTTTTCTGCTATTTTATCTGCCTTATCATCAGTCTTCCTTAATATCGCAGGCAGTGAAGCACGAAACGTCAGACACACATATTTTATTAGCTTTTCTCTGTGCATTGTTTCCACTACTTTGATTTTGAATTCCGGTGTGTATCTTTTGTTCGGCTTTCCTTTTGGCATAAAAATGCCCCCTTTTGTTAGATTTTTTATTGGTATATTTCTATTATACCACATTGTCTAACAAAAGGGGAGCATTTCAGTATTTCGCTCGGAGTGCTTTGTACTTATTTTTTTGTAGTCACGCTCTTTGAAACCGACCATGCACCGTAATATTTTGTGCCGTTCACTGTCGTGTAGGAACGGACACGAACGTAATATTTCTTGTTGCCGCTAAGTTTGGAAATTGTGGTCTTGTCGGTCTTGTTGTTTTTTATGGTGACTTTCTTTGCGTTTGTAAACTTGGAGTTAGTTGCATACTGTATCTCATAGCCCGTTGCAGAGCCTTTCTGCGCCCAATCCACGAAAAATGCTTTGGATTTAGACGTAAGCTTTTGTATCTCCTGCTTGGCAGGGTTTATGGTAAAGTTCTTTGTGATAATGCCACCATATTTGCCTTTGCCTGTTATCTTGACAATTGCCTTGCCGATTTTTTTGTTGTTTGAGTAGGAAGTAGTGTAATCAGTTCCGTTTTTCAGGGCAGTGCCGTTGTATTTCACAGTAATGTTCTGCGTTATAGCCTTGCCTGTGTATGCCTTGGTGGAAATGCCAGAAACGGAAGCTTTTGTGATATCATATTTTGCGGTCTTTATGCTTTTTATGTCAGACCATGGACCATAATAAGTCTTGCTTTCAACGTTTGTGTAGGAACGCACACGGACGTAGTAGGTCTTATCGGCTGTCAGACCACTTATTGTCAGGTTATCTGGCTTGTTGGCAGTGAGGTGTTTGGAAGCCGCACCGCTCATGTTTGCACTGGTGGAATACTGAATGTCATAGCCTGTGGCAGAGCCTTTCTGCGCCCAATCCACAAAGAAGCCTTTGTATCTTGTTTCAAGCTTTTGTATGGTCTGCTTGGCTGGGATAATGTCAAAGCCTGCGGTATAACTGCCGTAGTAGTTGCCCATGCCTGAGATAGTAATGTTAGCGTGACCGATTTTAACATTGTTCGTGACTATCACACGATAGTCGATGTTCTGACGGAGAACTTTGCTTCCGTCCTTAACAGTGACTGTCGGAATAATTGCACTGCCTGTGTACTGTGCAGTGCTTGCATAGAAATAGCCTGATGTTGGAAGCTTTTTTGTGGTGACCTTTACTGTGCAGACGGCAGACCTTCCGTTAGGCAGGGAGGCTGTTATCTTTGCTGTGCCTTTGCCCATGGCGGTCACAACACCGTCTTTTACTGTGGCAACGGCTGTGTTGGAGCTTTTCCATGTTACTGTTTGATGAGTGCCTGAGGTCACGCTGGCTTTTAGGGTAATGCTGTCGCCGTATGTGACTTCTTTTGACGTGGAGTCAAGAGTTATTTGTGTATTGTCACTGCTGATAGGATAGCTTTTCAGGTCGGGCAGACTTGAAAGTGTCACGGCATAGTCGCTGTTATAGACCTTTTGCCACATACTTTTCTCGGTATATTTCTCAGAGCTTGATATGCAAAACTCACCGCTCCATGTGCCGAAATATGACCATGCGGTGTTTGCATCAAAGGCTTTGTCAAGGTCGAAAAGACAGCCGTTTTCTGTAAGGGCAACTATTTTTCCGTTTGGTGAATAGTCTGTGGCTTCAAGATATTTTGAGCTTTGGGCTGAATAATCTCTTGTGCCTGGGTAGATATCCTCTCCGATTATGTCAACATATTCGTCGCCAGGATACCAATTTGCCGCCTGACCATTCCATACCCATATGATATTGTCAAGCTTGTATTCATTCGTGAGCTTGTCATATATTGCCTGCCAAAGCTTTTTGTAGGCTTCCGAGCCATCTGCACCCCACCAGAACCAACCACCGCTTGCCTCGTGGAGCGGTCTGAACAGTACCGGAACGTCTGCGTCAGAAAGACGTTTGAGTTGTTTGGCAATCTCGTCAACGTCGCTCATAAGAGTGTTGTAGCCCTTAGGGTCTGAGCCGTTCATTATTTTGGTAAGCGAGAACTTTGAGCGGTCAACGTTTTTGGTGTAAAAACCACCCCACCAACGTGGATTTCCGCCGTCTGTACCTGAGAGAAGATATTTGTCAGGGACGTTCCAATGCCAGCAGAATGTTACTATTCCTCCTGCCCGTGAAAACTCGATAGCCTTTTCGACAGCGTCGGAGGTGTCACCGTTCTGGACACGGCATGGAGTATAGCGCATAAAGTCAAGACCCAACATAGCAGGGGTCTGACCTGTGGCGGACTTTATAGCTTTGAACTCAGTGCCGTTAAGACCACCGTCACAATACTGTCCTGTTATGACCTTTTTGCCGTAAACGTCCTTCATATAGCTGTAAAGGCGCTGTGTGCTTTGTGAAGCGTATGGGTCAACGAGATTTTCAGCGGCGGTGTAGGCATTTGAAGAGCTCATTTTTTCAATGGTTATGTAGTCGAGAGTAAAATATCCCCACGACATTGTTATTTTGACAGTGTTCTGACCCTTTTTGAGATAAATACCATTTACTGTGGACGCTTTATAGGCAGAGCCGTTTGCACTGCTGAAAGTGCCTGCATTTGAGCCGTTTACAGAAAGGTTGTTTATCTTATTCGAGCCTTCTCCGCGGCTGTAAAGCTTTATTTTGTAGTATCCGCTTTCGCTGACTGTAACAGTCTGTGACCATGTGCAGCTTGAGTCTGAAAAACGAACTGACCTAGAGCCTGATGCGGAGCTGTCTGTTTGGATATAGGCAGAGCCACCTAAAGTGCCGTTTTCGGCTTCGTATTTAAGCGTCTGCTGTGCAAAAACAGAAAGCTGAGCCGAGCCTGTGGTGAGCATTGCCGCACTTAAAAATGCGGCTGTGACCTTTTTGATATTGAACTTCATAGACGTTTTTCCCTTGTTATATTATTTACTGATAAAGCTAAGAGCTTAAAAGCATACGTTTATTTTAGCATAATTTTTGTGAATTGTAAACAATATATCAAGGCTAATTATAAGATGATTTGTAAACTTTAATTTTGCTTATTTCATTAGCCAAATTTCGCAGACGTATTCGGAAGTGGTTGAATAATCACCGTTAGGTTTTAGCTGGCTACGACACATATCATATATTGCGCAGCCGAAATATTTGTAATCCAGTCTTTGTGAATAAACTGTAAGTGTGCCTTCTTCATCAGTGAAAAGCTCGTTTGAAAAAATTTACTTTTTTGGCATACTCAAATACTTCATCATAGCTTTTGCAGCAGTTCATTACATAGCTTACCCTTATAAATTCACTGTCTGAGGGAAGTCCAACGTCGCTGAGGTTGCTTTTTAGCTTATCCAATGTTATTTCATTCCAAGTATCGATCTCGCCCTCGCTTTGTACATTAGTCATTGTTTCGAGGCTTAATGCTAACAGGCTGTCAAGCTGTCCGCAGACCCTCAGAGGTGCATAGCCTCTGCCTTCACGTTTTTTATTTATTTTGTCTGCAAATATTCTGCTTAGCTCATTTGCTCCGTCCTCGGAATAATATGACGGCTCGGGCTCGGCTGGAGCTGTGTTATCCTCCTGCTGAACGTTATTTTCATCAGGCTGATTTTCACCATTATTTTCTTCAGGCTGAGTTTCTTCAGGCAGGGTTGTTGTAGTGGTAGTAGTTCCTGCTGTGCCTGTGGAAGCCTGCCTAATACCGCCTGAAATTATGTCTATCTCATCTGCCGTTGGTGCAGGTGCGGTGGTGGTAGTAGGTACAGTTGTTGTGGCGGCAGTCGTTGTCTGCGGTATGGTCGTTACAGTGGCAGAAGTTGTCACAGCTTTTGCAGGCTCAGGTGTTTTAGTTTCTACGGCATTGTTTTTCTTGCTGACAACGGCAAACACTGACGATGCGGCTATGATAGCGACTGCAACACAAACCATTGGTATGGTTCTTTTGCGTGACGTGTTTACCTTTATAAGTAATTCTTTACGCTCGTTGACGATGGACATACAGGCAAAGCAGAAAGTAGAATCATCGTGAAGCTCGCTGCCACAGTGAGGACAAGTTCTCATTTTTTACGCTCCCTTGATTTGGTTATTTTAATTCTATCACATTTTTTGTAAATTGTAAATATGTTTGAGACGTTTTGCATGATTTTTAAGAATGCTCACTGTCTATGCAGGCTTTTATTTGACATTTCGTCATTCATGTGATATAATCATATTGTGAGCGAGCTATGCGATAGCGTAAACGTTCTAGGTTTATGAGGAAAGTCCGAGCATCATAGAGCAGGATAGCTGATAACGTCAGCCGAGGGTGACCTTAGAGCCAGTGCAACAGAAATATACCGCCAACTTTTGTTGGTAAGGGTGGAAAGGTGGGGTAAAAGCCCACCAGAATGGCGGAGACGTCATTGCTATGTAAACCTTATCCGATGCAACACCAATGGTAGCTTGCAAGTCAATGGCTGCTCGTCAGACTTGGGGCTATAGGTGGCTAGAGCTGTGCGGCGACGTACAGTCCAGATAGATTATCGCACTCGACAAAACTCGGCTTATCGGTTCGGTCACATTTGCTCCGTCAGTTAAACTTTTTTAAGCTTAACTACGGGGCTTGTTTTTTAATAATATATAAATTTGGTCATTTGTTTTGTGCATTATAAATAAATTTCTATAATTCCCCTTGTGATTTTACAGAAAATATGTTATAATGATGCTAGACGTATTTATATAAGCAGAGGAGGGCTGTTTGTATGGAAATACCAGCTAAGACCTATAACGAAAAGTTCGAGAGCTTTTTGAAAATACTTGAAAGCGATGACAGATTTGATAATGTGTGCAAGAATTTTCTCGAAAGTATTTGCTCTGCACTTTATGTCAATGCGGCTACGGTAACAGTTTCAGGCTATGAAAACTCAGAACCTTTGAGTTATGAATTGATCGCTGATACACATAAATATACTGTATATGCTTTTGATAAAGAATTTAATAGAAATAGATACAATGCAATGAAAAAAGCACTTATGCAAACTGGTATCCATGTTGCGGATAAGGCTCATCCGAATGGAGATGTGGAGGAAATATCCCTGCGTGGGGTGGTGTATCCTTGTTCACTCACTTGTGCTGTCAAGGACACCAATAAGTATGTTGCATATTTCAATCTTTTGTCCTCTGATCCTGAGAGAGTATGGTCACCTGAGGAGATACAGCTAGCCTCACGTCTGACGTATATACTTTCTGGCATGCTCCATACTAGGAAAGCGGCTGAACATGCTGAAAGCACTACTCGCACGCTTACTGACGTTATGGATAATATGAATTCCTATGTGCTTGCAGTGGCACAGGACAGTGGTGAGATAGTTTTTGCCAGCAAGAGCTTTGAACAGTATTTGGGAAAACTGGTCGGCAAAAAGGAAAGTGACGTTTTCAGCAAGACTTGGTGTGAGCTTTCTGCTCATAAGGAAGGAATGCTTTTTGGAGGAGATTATTATTCCGAGATCATGAACAAATGGTTCAATGTGTCGGAAAAACTCATAAAATGGCATGACGGCAGAACTATCAGACTTTGCACACTTAATGATATCTCAGAAAAGATAAATTATGAGAGGGTCATCGAAAAGCAGGTCTTTTACGATAACCTCACAGGTCTTCCTAACAGATTAAGTCTTGATAAGAGTATACAGGGCATTATTGAAAGCGATGAGAACAGCACTGTTATGCTCATTGACCTTGATAATTTCAAAAACATAAATGACAGCTATGGCCACAATAATGGTGACCGACTTCTTAAAGAGATAGGTAAATTCTTTGAGGATTTTGCCCAGAAGAATAAAAAGCTGAGCGTTTTTAGATTTGGCAGCGATGAGTTCGTTGTGCTTCTGAGAGATCAGGATCAGACCGAGATCGACGAGATATGCAAGATCATACATGATAAGTTCAACACAGAGTGGCAGATAGCTAACAGCACTTGCTATTGCACTTGTTCAATGGGCGTTGCGAAGTTCCCAAAGCTTGACGATACTGTAAACACAGTTCTTAAAAGGATCGACCTTGCCATTTCATATGCGAAAAAGCAGGGCAAGAATTGCACTATAAATTATAACGAAACTATCGGCAGGATACTTTCAAGGCAGATCGAACTTGAAAGGCTCATGCACAAGGATATCACAAATGGCTTTGCACATTTCACGGCGTATTATCAGCCTATATTCAGCAGCTCTGAAAAGAAGCTTGTGGGCTGTGAAGCGCTTATGAGGTGGAATCCACCTGAGTTCGGTCAGGTTTCCCCTGCCGAATTTATCCCTATGGCGGAAAGACTTGGCTATATCAATCTCTTGGGCGAGAACATAATAAGGATCGCAGGCAGACAGTGCAAAAAGTGGGCTGACGCAGGGCTTGATTTGAGAATGAACATCAATCTGTCTGTAGGTCAGATAATTGAGCCTGATTTCCTTGACAAGATAGACACACTTTTTGACGAAACAGGCGCACCCCCTGATAAGATATGTTTTGAGGTCACAGAAAGTCTTGCTATCCATGATATGGAAAAGATGAAGGAGCTTTTGAAGCATATAACAGACAAGGGCGTGAAGATAGCACTGGACGATTTCGGAACGGGATATTCTTCGCTTAACTGCATAAAGGAAATGCCGCTGAATACCATTAAAATAGACAAGTCGTTTATTGATGATATTGCAAAAAATCCTGACACTGCGGTGTTTGTTAAAATGATAGTTAATCTTTCTCACGACCTGCATATAGCAGTTTGCGCAGAGGGCGTTGAGGAACAGGTGCAGTTCGATATCCTGAGAGATCTGGAAACTGACGTTATACAAGGCTATTATTTCGGCAGACCTATGCCGTCAGACAAGTTTGAGGAGAAGTTCCTTAGCGAGAAACTCCAGTCAGTAAAATAAGTCGCCAAAAAAAGAAAGTTCGACCGTCGGGCGTAATACTCGGCGGTCTTATAAATATGTAAAAATCAAAAATAAAGGGGAAAGCTTATGAGTGATGAGAAAAAAGACGTAAACAGCCAGCAGGAGAATGTGGGCAAAAAGGGCATAAACAAAAAGCTTATCATCGCTTTTGCAGGCATGGGCGCTGTTATAGTGGGGCTTGTTATTGCACTGATACTGGTGGCAACATCAGGTAAAAAAGACGTGGACAGCTCGGCTTCAAAGGCGGAGAGCAGTTCTGCAGTGGCTTCAGAAACCGATGACACCAGTGAGGAGGACTCTGTGGCTGATGAAAGCGAGGACGAGCCTGATGCTGATGAGGAGGAAAGCTCTCAGGAAAGCAAGGACGATAAAAAGGAAAAGGGCTTTATCATCTCCTATTCAGGGGACAACAGTTGGCAGGACGGCGACAAGGTCATGACAGGCATGGAGATAGGCATTGAGAACAACTCCGATGAAGCCCTCAAGGAGTGGACGCTGGAGCTTGAAATAGACCAGCTCAAAAGCTGTGACGGCTGGAACGGCAACTTTAAGGTCAAGGGCAACAAACTCACGGTCACGAATGTTGATTACAATGGCGAGATCGCAAAGGGCGGTTCGTCCTCTATCGGCTGTAATATCGGAACTGGAACAAAGCTCAATGTTAAGTCTGCAAAGCTAAACGGTGTGGAGTGTACTGTTAAAAAGGGCAAGGTATCACAGAATAATAACAATAACAACAATAATCAGAATAATGACAAAAAGACTACGGAAAAGGACGTTAAAAAGCTTCTAAAGCGTACCTCAAAGGCTAAACAGGGTGATGATTGGCTTCACACAGACGGAAGCAAGATACTTGATAAGGACGGCAAAGAGGTTTGGCTCACGGGCGTGAACTGGTTTGGCTACAACACAGGCACTAACACCTTTGACGGACTTTGGAACAGCGAGCTTGTGTCATCGGTGGAGGCTATTGCAGACCACGGTTTCAATCTTATAAGAGTGCCTATGTCAGCGGAGCTTATCAACCAGTGGTCGGAGGGCGAATATCCAAAGGCGAACTACAATAACGCATACAATGAAGAGCTGAACTCTATGAACAGCCTTGAGATATTTGATTATTTTCTCAAGCTTGCGGAGGAAAACGGTCTTAAAGTAATGCCTGATATCCATTCAGCGGAAACCAATGCCAGCGGTCATACTGTAAATCTGTGGTATACCGACAAGGTCACTGTAAAGGACTATTACCATGCTTTGGAGTGGCTTGCCGACAGATATAAGGACAATGACACTATCGTTGCATTTGACCTGAAAAACGAGCCTCATGGCAAGCCTAACGAGGGTGACGCTGCGGCAATATGGAATGATTCAAAGGACGCAAACAACTGGAAGTATGTGGCTGAAACGGCAGCGAGCAAGGTGCTTGCGAAAAATCCTAATGTGCTTATAATGGTCGAGGGTATCGAAATATACCCTAAGAACATCAAGAAAAACGGGGATTATTCCTCCACCAACAGTGATGATTACTATTTCAACTGGTGGGGCGGAAATCTCAGGGGCGTAAAGGACTATCCTATCGACCTTGGCAAATATCAGGATAAGCTTGTTTACTCGCCGCACGACTATGGTCCGACAGTTTATCAGCAGCCTTGGTTCGAGGGGGATTACACATACAAGAGCCTTATGAAAGATTGCTGGAAAGACAACTGGTTCTACATTCAGAAGCAGGATATCGCACCGCTTCTTATAGGCGAGTGGGGTGGCTTTATGACAGAGCCTAACTTAACTTGGATGACCTACATGAGAAAGCTAATAAAGGACAATCATGTAAATCACACTTTCTGGTGCTTCAATGCAAACTCAGGTGACACGGGCGGACTTGTAAAGGACGATTTTGTTACATGGGACGAGGAAAAGTATGATTTTGTCAAGGAAGTTCTTTGGCAGGAGGGAGGCAAGTTCGTTGGACTTGACCACGCTATCCCGCTTGGAGATAATGGTATAACTTTGAAAAAGGCAAAGGGTCTTTGATATCGCATATAAAAATAGCGGACGAAGTTTTCGGGCTTCGTCCGCTTTTGTATTGTATTTTTATCGCTGGTCACCCATAAAGAACAGAGCGAGAGTTCCAGGTCCTGAGTGTGAGCCTATAACAGCACCTGTGTAGCAGATATGCACAGTGGTCTTCTTGCCAAGCTTTTTTCGCATAAGGTCGGCTGCATATTCTGCGTCTGAAAGGCAGTCGCCATGGCAGACGGCTACTGTGGAATTATCCCAATTTCCCATGCGTTCGCACATCATATCCACAAGCTTTTCAATGGATTGCTTTCTGCCTCGTATCTTTCCAACTGGGATAAGATGTCCCTCGTTGTCAACGTGGAGAAGCGGTTTAATGCCAAGAATAGAGCCTGCTATGGCGGCAGTCTTTGATACTCTGCCACCTCGGTGGAGATATTTCAGGTCATCAACTGTGAAAACATGGCACAGGTGAAGCCTGTTGTCAGTGATCCACTGGGCAAGCTCGTCAATGGAAAGACCCTGCTTTTTCTTTTCGTCAGCTTTTATGAGCAAAAGACCCTCGCCTGTTGAAGCACAGAGTGAGTCTATGCAGATTATCTTGCCTTCTGGGTATTTTTCCATTACGCTATCTCTTGCAATGCAGGAAGTGTTGAAGCTGCCGCTAAGACCTGACGAAAATCCAAGATAAAGCACATCATAGCCTGCGGCAAGTTCCTTTTCAAAAGCCTGTTCATAGTCGGAGATACCTATTTGCGATGTTTTCGTTACTGCTCCGTTTCGCATTTGGGAATAAAATTCAGGCAGCGTCATGTCATTCTTGCTCTTTACAACACCGTTTACTTCAAAAGATAATTCCAGAAGCGTCACGTCCATATTTTTTAATATATCCTCCGACAGATCGCAGGTGGAGTCGGAATATAGTTTGTATTTTCTGTCAGACATTTTTATCCTCCTTTTGCCGTTTGGGCAACAATATAAAAATATTATAACATATGGGCGGGCTTTTGTAAAATATCCCTCAACTATACTTTGTAAAATTTCTATGAACACAGTTGCCTGCGGTGCTGTGCGACAGTTAAGGTGTTTTCAGATACGCAAACAGAAAAGTCACGGCAGGCGGAGGAGATAAGCATATCGCTTATGCGATTTTCTATGAGGGCGGTAATTATGTGGCTTATCTCTCGTGCAGAGCCGCTTTTTGAAAGTGCCTGCTTTGCGATAAAAGGGTAGACCTCTGGCTGACAGGCGAGTGTACAGCCAAGTTCGGAGAGCCTTTTTTCAAGGGCGGATATTTCAAGGCGTGTAATGTTTTCCATATCGGAAAGGGTAAGGTCGTTAAAAACAATCACCTCATCTATTCTGCCTAAAAGCTCGGGAGACATAAAGCTTTTAAGTTCTGAGAGCATAGCTTTTTTCTTGGCTTCGCCATTTGACCTGCTGTTTGAAAAGCCCACGGTCTTGGTTTCGGCAAGCTTTTTCACGCCGATATTCGAGGTCATTATTATTAGGACATTGGAGAAAGAAACTGTCCTGCCAGCAGAGTCGGTAAGACAGCCGTCCTCTAGTATCTGCAAAAGCAGATTGTAGATGTCAGGGTGAGCCTTTTCTATTTCGTCAAGAAGAAGCACACAGTAGGGCTTGCGTCGAATTTGTTCGGTGAGCCTGCCACCCTCGTCAAAGCCAACATATCCAGGGGGCGAGCCTATGAGCTTTGAAACGCTGTGGCGTTCCATGTATTCTGACATATCAAGCTTTACAATGGCATTATCTCTGCCAAAAAGCGTTTTGGCAAGATCTTTTGCAAGCTGGCTCTTGCCCACTCCCGTTGACCCTAAGAAAATAAAGCTTCCCATGGGGCGGTCGCTGACCTTTAGCCCTGCACGACAGCGGCGGACGGCAGAGCAGAGTGACTTTATAGCCGTCTGCTGTCCAACAATGCTTTCGCTTAGCTTATCTTCAAGCCCTGTGAGCCTTGCGGCTTCGTCCTGTCCGATATCAGCGCAGTTTATGCCTGTGAGCGATGAAATAACGCTGTCAATGTGCCTTTTTTCAAGTGGTATGCGCTTTGGGCGGCACTCTGTTATGGCGGTGAGATATTCGTCACGGGTGAGCTTGCCTTTCACATAATCGTTGAAAGCGTCTGATATTTTCTCACCAGAATTGTTTTCGCTTTGTTCTATGACCGCACAGGCACAGGCTTCGTCTAGGATATCAATTGCTTTGTCAGGAAAAAATCTGTCGGTGACATATCTTGCGGCAAGCTTAACTGCATATGGGATAAGGTCAGGGGAGATGTCAACGCTGTGGTGCTGTTCATATTTGTCTATAAGACCGCTGAGGATACGGCAGGTCTGGCTTTGATCAGGCTCATCTATCTTCACTTTCTGAAAGCGTCGCTCCATAGCTGAGTCTTTTTCAATATTTTTGCGGTATTCCTCAAAAGTCGTTGCGCCTATGAGCTGTAGACCGCCCCTTGCAAGCTGTGGTTTCAGGATATTTGCAGCGTCTATTGCACCCTCTGCCGCTCCTGCACCCATTATGTTGTGAAGCTCATCAATGAAAAGTATCACATTTCCAGCCTTTGCGGCTTCGTCCATACAGCTTTTCAATCGCTCCTCAAAGTCACCACGATATTTTGCTCCTGCAAGGAGGGCGGTTATATCAAGGGAGAAGATCCGCTTTGAGGACAACGCAGACGGCACTTCTCCAAGCATGATCTTTCTCGCAAGTCCCTCTACAACAGCGGTCTTTCCCACACCTGCCTCACCTACAAGGCAGGGATTGTTCTTGGTGCGGCGGCAGAGTATCTCCATGATACGTTCTGTTTCAGCTTCTCTGCCTATGCAGGGGTCGAATTTTTCGCACTCGCTTTTGCGTGTAAGCTCTCTGCCGTAGCGTTCAAGGGTCTTTAGCTTGGGATAATTTCTGTCTGAAAAAATATTAGGCTCGTTGCCTGACAATGAGCAATCGTTGTACATCTTGTTGCAGTTCACCCCTAACTGCTGCAATATCTCAAAGGCACAGCAATCACTGCGGCGGAGTATCATAGCAAGAATGTATTCCGTTCCTGCGATACCGCCACCCATGCTCTCGCACAGCCTTTTTGCGCCTTTTAAAACAGCGGCAGCGTTAGGAGTGATGTCATTTTTCGTAAGACGACATGGCGTGCCTCTGCCTATGATGTATTCTATCTGCTCCTCTATCCTTTGAACCGTGACCTCGTGGCGCAGAAGCACTGCACAGGCGGTGGAGTCCTCCTCATAGGCGGCAGAGAGCAGGATATGCTCAGTGCCGATATAAGTATGCCCCCAGCTTCCTGCCAGAGTGACGGCATTTTTCACAAGCTCTCTTGCCCTTGGTGTAAAGCTGTCGCTATCAAAAAACTGTTCGTTCATAAAATTCACCCCTTAAAATGTTTAAGACAAAGCTTTGTCTTAGCTACATTCTTGACAGTTTTGCGTCTTGTTATTCTCGCATTTTTATCGCTTTTATATTCTTATGCACAGGACAAATTCTCCTTGCAGATTTTTTTGTAACACATTTTTCTCTGCGTCATAAACTGTAATATAAAGCAACGGAGCAAAGCTTCAGCTTTATAAATCTTAATAAAAAAGGAGATTTCATTTATGAACGGTTGTGGATTTGGCGGTTGTTGGTGGATCATTATCCTTATTCTCATATTCTGCTGTGGCTGCGGCGGTTGCGGAAATGGCTGTGGCGGTTGCGGAAACGGCTGCGGTGGTTGTGGCTGCGACAATGGTTGCGGCGGCTGCGGATGCTGATCTGACGGCAAATAAAAGGGCGTTGTAAAAAAACAGCGCTCAAAGAGTCGAGATTTCCTGCTTTTGGGAAATC
>NZ_LARF01000099.1:0-1496 GCF_000980385.1 Ruminococcus sp. N15.MGS-57 | reverse complement strand
CCTTAGAACTAAGCGTTCGTAATAGAAAGTGTCAGCCGCCTTCTTGTTATAAAATTCGATTAAGCAGGTTGTACCTGCTGTGTTTACAGCAGCGTTCGCATCACTAACCAAAATGAATTTTAATAAGCTCCTGAGCGGAAACATTACAAAATATCAGAAAGAAGGATTTATCATGATTAGTGTAGGAATTGATGTATCAAAAGGAAAAAGTACTGTTTGCATTATGAAACCTTGCGGCGAAATACTTGAATCACCCTTTGACATTGGTCACACTGCCGATGAACTGGATTCTCTTATTTCTCTCATCAAATCATTCGATGAAGAAACCCGTGTTGTTATGGAAGATACAGGTCACTATCATCTTCCTGTTGCGACCTATTTATCTTCTCACAACATTTTTGTATGCTGTGTAAATGCCTTGCGTATGAAGAAGTTCTGCTCGCAAAGCATAAGACGAGCAAAAACCGATAAAATTGATTCGATTAAAATCGCATCTTTCGGTATTACATACTGGAACGAGCTTGTTAAGGCTTATCCCTCTAATGTTATATACGATGAACTTAAATTTCTTGCACGTCAGTATTATCAGGTTACAGGTATGCTTGTTAAATCAAAGGTGAACTTCTCCAATCTTCTTGACCAAGTTATGCCCAAAATCAATGATGTTCTTTCAAATCAAGGTGAAAATCACAAGCTGACCGAGTTTGTCAGTCGATATATTCATTTTCAGAATATTCTCGATATGGGAGAAATGAAATTTACATCTGATTACTGCAAATGGGCAAAGAAAAAGGGATACCGCTTAAACGAGCGTAAGGCAGCGGAAATCCTTGCCCTTGCTCAAAACGGTATCCCTACGCTTCCTAACTCCCAATCCGTCAAAATTGCCGTTAGTGAAGCCGTCAAGCTGATCCACTCAATAGAGGAATCACGCAATACCATTTTAGCACAAATGCAGGATCTTTGCAACACCTTGCCTGAATATTCTGTTGTCAAGGAAATGGATTGTATCGGAGATACACTTGCTCCACGTATCATTGCTGAAATTGGCGATGTACGCAGATTCAAAAACAAGCACTCTCTCATTGCCTATGCAGGCATTGACGCTCCGCCTTATCAGTCGGGTGCATTCCACGCTTCTGAGCGTCATATATCCAAGCGTGGAAACAGTTATCTGCGAAAAACAGGCTACGAGATCATGCAGTCCTTAATCAAACACAAACCTGCCGACAATGCTGTCTATGACTTTATTCAGAAGAAACGCAGCGAAGGGAAATGCGGCAAAGAAGCAATGATTGCGGGGCTTAACAAATTCCTTCGAGTTTACTACGGCAAGGTTATGGAGTTTTACTCCGAACATTAATTGTAGTCTCAGGTACATACTCATCGGGCGTTTGAATACTTCCTTCAAACGTCAGCTTTGCTATATCGTTTTTTCCTTTGCTTCTTTTCTCAACTTTGTTCATTTTGCCTATTGATTTTTCTTAGCAGGTTTC
>NZ_LARF01000048.1:0-14953 GCF_000980385.1 Ruminococcus sp. N15.MGS-57 | reverse complement strand
GTACCCTCTGATGTGCAGGTCGGTTGTTTTGTTACAACAGAATTTCCGTAGCTGTGACCTGTTGCCTTAGTTGTGTTATCCTTGTATGAAGTACCACAAACAGAACACTTGTGGAGTGTGTAGCCGTTAGTAGTGCAAGTAGGTGCAACAACTGTGGTTGTGTAGCTGTGGGAAAGCTTTGCAATTGTTTCTGTTACTGTTGCTCCGCACTGCGTACAAGTTTTTGTTTTTGTACCTTCTGATGTGCAGGTCGGCTGTTTTGTGATAACAGCACTGCCATATGTGTGGCTCGTGCATCCGCAGGTGAATTTGTATGTCTTTGCTACAGACGGATTGTATGTAGGATAAATTTTTACAGTGAGTGAACCGCCGTTTTTGAATGTGATACGTCTGATATCATTAGCATAGTTTTCAAGCTTATTTACACTTACCATGCTGCGATCAGAAAATTCAACTGTGTAGTCTGTATCGTCATAAAGCCAGAAATCAATGCTGTCGCCCACACTGAACTGAGTTTTGCTCAATACGCTTGAAAAGGACGTATTCGAAAGGTCTGTGCGCCAATAAACAGTGGTAGAGGTCGGAACTGTGAACTTATTCACATAACCGCAAGACTTGCAGGTCTGTGTTACAGTGCCGTCAGTTTTTGATGCGTACTTTGTTTCGTAGTCATGACCTGTTTTGACGTCAACCGTCTTGATATCGTCAAGATTTGAAAGGTTCAGGGAGTTGAATGTCACGTTATTTTTATCGTAAACATACCAAACCGCTCTGCCGTTTTTGATAACAGGCTGGCAATCTGAAAGGCTTCCCTCAAAGGTGTGTATACTGCCGTTTACTGTGCCGTCAGCGTTTAGCTTCACACAGCTTACCTTTGTATCTCTGGCCCACAATAGCAAAAAGCTGTTATTATTTATCTTCACAAGCTGTGGAGCAGAAGCTGAGTCTGTACCCTCTGCATAAGAAGTTATCTTATTGAGCTTGTTTGTGGAAAGGTCCTTTGAAACAGCGGAAACGTAGACGTTTCGTGTTTCTGACGTATTGATATAATCAAGGTCTACTGTACTCTGTGCCACGATATAGCTTGATGATGACACATCAAAGCCGCCTATAGCCGCACCTGTATAGTTATAGTGACCGGCGGTATATTCAGGGTATGTTACAACGTCGATATTGCTGACCTGTTCAAAATAGCTTGGGAAGAATTTGCCTGTAGTAAAATCAGAATTATACTTCACCAGAACGGCAGAACGTGGATGAGCGTCACCATGGTCGAGGGCGACTATATGGTTGCCGTCGGTTTTTATAAACTGATTGAAGGAGTGGCTAACATAGCCATAATCAACGTTCATGACGCCGGTATATGAATCAGTGATAGTCATTGAAGGCATATCCACTTCAATGGTAACATTAGACTGATGATTATTGCCGTCGCTTGATTTATACATTTCGTGGCAGGTCCTCACAAGCAGGTGGTCACCGCTATGGGTCATTCTTGCCGAGCCTGCATCGAATGGAACTGTAGTGTTAGCTCCATACAGACCGCAGGACTTTATTTTGTTCCAATTCTTATCATACTTCGTTATACGGAAAACCTCGAGGGAGTCGTTTTGTTTCGGATTTTCCTGACCGCTAAGGACATAATAATTATTGCCGGAGTCATAGAAAGCGCCAAAGATCGGCAGTTCATTGTCGATAAGCTTAGTGCTGAGCGGTTCAAAATCAGAGCTGTAATATTCCACAAGGAGCTTGCCCTCGATAGCGCCTGACTGGACACGCATATAATTGCCGTTGTCACACACTGTCAGGTAAGATTTCACTGTGTCAGACCATTGCACATAGTCCTGATCATTCACATTAGAGCCTGAATACGCAACACATTGCGCCACGGCAAAGGCACTGAACGATCCAGCAGACACAGCAGTAGAAACAGCCATTGCGCCAGACAGGACAATGCTCAACATTCTTTTCTTCATATTCATCAATTTCATCACCTCATACAAAAACTTTCAAACGATAACACCTTTATATATATAATATCACAACGCAAGGCATATGTCAATGAAAATAAGTTACAATGAGAATGATTTCAATAAATTCGTCATACGCCAAAGGTCAACGCAGTAAAAAAGAGCAAAGAGGATACAAAACAGAAAAAACGCCTTGACAAGGTTTGATGGGTGTGATATAATATTACAGTGGTATTTCGAGGTGTGGCTCAGTTTGGTAGAGCGCTGCGTTCGGGACGCAGAGGCCGTGGGTTCAAGTCCCGTCACCTCGACCAGTCACTCGCCATGACGGGCATTGTCCGTCATGGCTTTTTTTTTATCAGAACTTAACACCGCAGGGGGAGTTTTTGTATTACCTAAACAAGTAGGGTTATGCTTTGTGGAACCGAAAAGCGTAACTCTTTTTTTGTATGCTCCACATAGCAAAAGTGCCTTATGACTAGCATTAAGGCACTTTATCGATTCAATCTTTCCCCAACCTCTCCGAAATCTCCAGCACAAGCTTCTGATCCTTCTCAGAAAGCCTCGATACGCTGTCCACGATCTTCTGTGTGAGAGCAGGATTTTTGCTGCCATCGTCGAAAAACTGCTGATGATAAAGATATAGATCAGATAAAACGAACCATGCTTGAACGTGTCGAAAGTATCGAGCCTAGAATAAGAGATTATGCAGAAGAATGGCATATCAACATATTCAGACAAAAAGATCTCCGTTGGAGATATAAGAAAAACTCAGCTTATCACTACATATGGTGTTGGCGCTATAGTTGACTTTAAGAACGATACTGTTGTTATCGCTTCTACAGACGATTGGGACTATTCCCCTAATGACGCTGATGAGGTAGAAAATCGAAAAATATTCAGCTTTTTAAGGAGTTTCATCAGTTTTATGCTGCTAAGCGTTTGTAGATATCCGCACCACATTGCATACAGCGCTCTGATTTTCACTTGTCCTACTTCTTCTTTCCAAAAAACAAATCAAACAGAATATCCACAACATCTTTTACAAGAATGAATATCACCGCCGCCACCTGTCCCCCAAGAGAGCGGCGGTATCTACACCACGCTACTTTTCAGTAAGATATTCATTTCTGTCAAACAACTGCTCAATTGAAAGATTTTTAAACCTCGGAATGTTGTATCCAAACGGCGAGTTGAGAGCCTTTACAAAGTCTTTCGTATAGCCGTGATTTTTTAAAAGATCGTCCTCATACTTTATTTTCTCTTCTTGCTTTGTGTCATTTTCCCTTTTCGTGATACAGCGCTGCATAACATAATGATAAATGGAGAAGTAAGAATCCACTGTACGAATATCTCCTATGTATTCTTTCAGTTCACGAACTACAGTAAGATGAGCAATACAGTTGCGGTATTTTCTTGTCATGCTGCTGTCTGCATTATTGATATCAACTTCAACGCACTTGCGCAGCCGCTCGTTCTTTTTCAAGAACAAATTCGGCGACTTATCACAAAGTTCACAAAGCGTCTGTGAAAGTATCCTGTAGTCATTTTTCAAGTTCTTTGAAGCCAACTCAGGAATTATCTCCTTATACAGCCCAAAATCACGTTCAAGGCAGTGTATCGCAATAACATACCTTGCATTGACATTTACAAGATTTTTCACCAGCAGATACATGACCGTAAGATAAAGCCCGATAACAGCCTTTGCCCTCTCCTTAGCCACGTTTTCTCTGCCCTTTGCCTGCTGTTTCACATTTTTGAAATCATCAAAGCTGATGTTCTTTATCATTCTCGCAAGCTCACTGCGCTTTACTTCCAAAGAACTGTTCATGTCAGGAAATTCCACACAACTCTTGTAATAACGCTCTATCTGCGTGTCAGGGATACCCCCAAGAACAAACATGACAACTTTCTCATTCTTAGCCACTTTTCTTATCTTCTGAGCATTCGCATACTTGATAAGGTATACAAACCGAGAGGACTCGATAACATTGTTTGTTATGAAATTCCTCAGACCATGTATGCCCTTGCCTTTTTCTTTAAGTTTTAAAATCTCGCTTATCCTATCGTCCGTGATATTGTCGTCTATACCGAGTATAGTCAGTGCGTCACGGAACATCGTAAGCTTTGCCGAAGACGCAGGCTTTCTCATGGAAGCAATGTTCTTTACGATAAAAAGCTCGTTGGTTATCCTCTGGCTGTCATTGAACAGCTTGTAGCCCGCCGTAAGCTCACACTCAACATCAACAGCAGAGCTTTTCATTATCTTCAAAAACTCCTTGATGTTATCAAACTTGCTGATAAGCGTTGTAAGAAGATCGTTTATCTCCTTGCCGTCAAGAAAATAAGTGAGCATATATATCATTTTGGAGAAATACAAAAGGTCAGACGCATTCTTCTTTTCGCTGTCAAGAATTTTCTCATCAAAATCCATGTCAGCCTTGCCAAGCTCCTTGATAACGTCACCGTTCATGTGGTCGGCGATATTTTCAAAATCATTCCTGAATTTGCCCCAAAGCTTTGACGCTTCATCAGCATATATCCCCTCTTTTTCATCATCGGTCATTGAAAAACGCAGTTTACGCACAAGAGCTTCGCCTGCGACAACATCATTTCTGTAATAGTTGCAGAAAAGCAGAAAATCCATAAGCTTGTACATCTTTGAGCGCACAGAGTCATATTGCTTGTCCTTAAATCTGAAGCCGTATTCGTCCAGCATTTTCTCACGAAGCTTTTTGATAGAAAAACCGAGATTTTTCTGAGATTTAAGCACAATGAAATCGTAATAAAGGCGTATGATATCATCAGCCTCATAGCCTTTCATCATATCAATAAGCAAGCTGATATTGACCTTGTTGCCCTGGATAAAGCCCTTATTTATAGAATCAAATCTCTCATCTACAAGATAGTCGAGGGTTTCTCTGTATTCGGAATCAATAATGTCAATAAAGCTGTAAAGGTCTTCATCAAGCTTACTTGACTTATCATGGAAAACACTCTGCCTTATCTGCCCCACAATTGCAAGCATATGATAAACACGCTTTTTGTAAGCTTGCGAAACTCTTGTATCCTTTGTCTTTGGCTCTTCAAGACCGAAATAGCCAAGACGCTTAGTTTTCAGCAGGTCATTGAACGTGCTAAAGCTTTTCTTGATATTACCCTTTGCCTTATCGGAAAGATTGCTTTTATCAGGGTGAGTAAAAACTTCATAAGTATTTCTTGCAGAAAGATACCCCATAAAATCATCATAACTTTCAGAATCCTTTATACTAAGCATATTGTTCAGCGCATAAACGATATTCGTTACATACACCGCAAGTATCTTTTCGATATCCAGAATGTTGTAAATAAGCTGGATATGTATATTATCATCAAAAGTTTTGCCGAAAAAGCGCTTTTCAAGCTCCGATTTAAGCCCCAGCATATCCCCTCTTACAGGCGAGCTTTCACCGCTTCTGTGAGTAGGGTTTGAAGTATTTATCTCCACTCCGCTCTCAAAGCCATGCTTGCTTGAAAAAGTGATGTTTACTTCGTTTACACCACGAAGCTCGATATTGCTGCTGCCCTTAGAGGAAAGCTGAGTTTGGTTGTAGTCATTATTATCCACCTCATATTCAAGCACAGCAGAATTGCCCTTGCCGAAAGAGGTTATGTACATTTTATTTTTGCTGACAAGAATAGACTTCATTCCTGCCGCCTTTACGGAGGATTTTTTCTTCTCTGCCACAGGTGCAATGACCTCTGCAGCAGGCATGGCAGCGATCGCAGGAGCAGCGTTATTATTTATCTCAGCCGCTTTGAGCTGTCTGGCTTTTTTCTGAGCCTCACGCAGCTCTCTAGGCTTCATTTTATTCTTTTTTGCCATAAATATCACTCCTTATATTAGTTATCCCTTAGCGCATTGAGCGTTAAGGGATTTTTTTATTTGTTGTTTTTAATGTTAGACTTTGCCAGCTAGTGCAAATTCGCACCAGTGTAGTAGCCAAAGCCAATTTCATAAAGGCAAACACTTTGTTTTAGACTAGTGCAAATTCGCACTAGTGTAGTAGGTACACAACCGAAAGCAGTTTATGACAGCAGTTTTAGACTAGTGCAAATTCGCACCAGTGTAGTAGAGACGAAAGAGAGTATTTTGTGGTAGAATCAGTTTTAGACTAGTGCAAATTTGCACCAGTGTAGTAGGTCAAAGTTGACAAAATAATCAATGATATTCTGTGATAAAACACCAAACTTATTTTATCGACGCTTTAATATATTATACCATTTTCAGGCACAAATGTCAATAGAAAGTGGCTGTTTTACATAAAGCATTTTCATCACCTCCCGTCTGTTGTTATTTCATCTCATTCTCCAATCTCCTTGACAGCTGCGATAGCGCAGTCAAGTACAGCTACAATGATAGCCGTAAGGATCGTCTTTCCCATTTTTATCACCTCCTGTCCTTTGTTCTGTATACATTATACCACCTTATCATCGTCAACAAAAGTGTAATTTTCAAAAACTTTTTTGTCTATGTTTTTGCACATCTATCACGTTTTTACGGCATTTATATCACAATTTCAGCAAAATAATTTTCTATGATATTGACAAAAAGTACATTTGTGATATAATGGATACAAGAGGTGATAAAAATGCTCATACCCCCAAGCACATTTCTGCCCAAGCGTGACAAAAACGTACCATATATCGCAGAGGTGCAATCCATACCCCTCTCACCCTCTGCATATTCCGTCATTATCAAGGACAAGTCCATATTTGAAACAAGCCTTTCCCCTAACGGCAGCGTATCAATGTCCTCATTTCTCACAAGTATATTTGATTCAGCATATATCGCATCATTAAAATACAAAAGTGACGATAACTATAAATATATTGGTATCCCACTTCTGAACGCATTCGTAAAATGGCAGATCGAGGAGATCGATGACGGCCTTGATGATAAAAGCAAGGAGATAATAAAAAGCTATCTTATCTCAAAGCTCTCTGCAAAATACGAAAAGACCAAGACCGAAAATGCAGTGCGAGTAAGGCTCAGCATATGCCGTGACCTTTACGATACACTGAGCAGTGATGACCTTTATTATGAAAACAAGGTGTACAGCTCGACCCTAAGAAGATTTCTGAAAGCCGTGTATGAGGACTATGCCCTGCTGTCAGATTGCGAACGTGAAAGGCTCATTTTCGCCGACAATATCATAAAAATAAATGAAGTCATCAAACAAAACGGCAGCAGATATTATAGCTTCATTTACGCATATTCTAATATGTACAGCCGTGAAAAGCGCCGCATAAGGCTTATCCCATACCGTATCGTCAGCGACGAATATAAGATGTATAATTATCTTGTCTGCCTGTCCGATGAAAAAAGCGCAGGCAAAGAGTTCAAAGCCGACAGCTGTCGCATAAGCAGATTGAGCGGACTAAGCATTGCAGAAAAGCTCAGCCAAAAGGAATACTCCTCCGTCACCGAATACGAACGGCTGAAAGAGGTTCACGTCAAGTCCGTGAAGCACCTACTCAGCGACCCACGTTTTGGCAGTGATGAGAGCGATATCTCCAAAGTGTACCTCACCGAAAAAGGCGTTGAAATGTTCGGCAAAATACTCTATCAGCGCCCCATACTGAAAGGCAATGAAAAGCCCAAGCCCAACGCTGTCAACGAGTTCATCTCCCCGCCTATCCAAGTCAAATACTATTTCAATAAATTCGGCAAAGACGGCGTTATCCTATCCCCAAGCGACTCGTTTGAAGAAATGAGAACGCTGTATGTCGAGGGGGCAGAGGCGTATAACCGAGAAGTTGAGATGTGAGAATATAAATGAAAATTATAGCAAAAAAACACCCCTATACAGAAATATACTCATGATATCATAAATAGTCAGGCTCATGAGAAGAGTGAATATATGAAATTTATCTTTGTAAAATAAACCGACCCCATTCGCTAGACTTTTTGACCTAGCAAACGGGGTCGTTTCAAATATCAATATCATTAACTAAAAAAATCAAGACATAAACGCAAGCGTAATATGCGGATCACTTTACTTTTCTGCCGTAAACCTTGCCCACTCATATTCCGCTGTAAGCGGAACTGTGCCGTCAAAGGCTTTCAGCCAGCTGTCAACGCCAATGCCGTTCCACGCATTCATCATTATTTTACCAGGCGTAACAGGCAGATTTTCAGTAGCCTTGTATGCCTCTTTTCCGTCAACATACCAAGTTATGCTATCCTCTTTCCACTCAAATGCGTAAGTGTGAAAATCCTCAGAAGCGTCAAAACCAAGATCATACATATATTCGTGTTTGCCAACACCATTGGTGTAGTAATTGAACTGCACCTTTGTTGTGTCCTTGCCAAGAACTTCAACATCTATTTCGTCCCAAGGATTATCCTCCGACGGACCTGTGTATGTAAAGAACGATGATACAACGCCGTCATTCTTTATGGCTTTCATCGATACCTCATAAAGTCCATAGCCGTAGTTCTCCTTTGAACGATACTCGCCGCCTCTGTACGCTTCGGAATCGCCCATACTGTCAATGGTAAGCTGCATTTTTCCGTCATTGAAAGTTACGTTATCTTCGCTCCACGAACAGTTGAACGGATCACCATTTGACCAGCCTGCTGAAATGGAAAAATCATTTGACGCACCCTTGCTGAAATCTGCCTCAACCGTGTATGGAGAATTGCTTTCCGTTTCCGCCTTGCTGCTGACATCTTGCGAAGAACTGCTGTCAGATGAAGCACCGCAGCCACCCATAGACATAACTATCATTGTGAGAATCGACATAGCCAAAACTTTTTTCATTTTTCATTACCTCCGAATAAATATCAAAATTTTATCTTCTATAAGTATTATAATTCAACAGATGTGATATTTATATCATAAAAGTAATGCAAATATTATAATATTAATATCAACTTATATTTTCGATCTGCTTGTGCTATGCTTGTTCCAGTTTGCACGGAAAAACTGATCTCTATACTGTTTCGGCGTAAGTCCTGTCTGTTTCTTAAAGCAGGCAATAAAATGGCTGTGCGAGCTGAAAGCAAGATAATTGGCTATATCAAGCGGACTATATTCAGAATATCTCAGCATATTTTCAGCCGCTTGTATCCTTTTTGACATAATAAAATCAGAGATCTTTACGCCAACTTCCTCTCTGAAAAGCTTTGAAAGATACTGAGGCGTTATGTTCAGTTCATCAGCTATCTGATTGACGGTCACGCCCTTGTAAATATTATCGAAAATGCAGTCAAAGCACATAAGAATATGCTTTGAGTAAACGTTCTGTGACGCAGCCTTTTTCATTTGCTTTGTATAATAAACGATGACTTCTTTGTGTACAGCCATAACGCCTTCTTCATTGCGGCACTCATCACATTTATTAATGTATATATCGCTTATGGTATACGCAGTTTCCGGGTCAAGTCCACCCTCGATGCAAAACCTGCACAGCATAGCTATGGTTATGACAAGATGATACTTGACGTTTCTAAGATCGTCTTTGCTGAGTCTGCCCTTTCCGTTTGTATCCAGCGGCGTATACAAACGTTTGACCGTTTCAAGGTCGCCCGCCCGCACCGCAGAGTAAAATTCCAGTTCCGTTTCATATGGTGAATGATGATAGTCATTTTCCTTTTGCATAAACTGCCGCTTAGACAATTCTCTGTTTATTTCCATAGCTTTCACCCCCTGCTTTTTAGCTTATTATATCACATTTACAGACACAAGTAAAGCTTCATATTTATAGAAAAAGGACGGCAAATCACCCTGCCGCCCTTTTTTTCTGATAATTAGATATTATTTAGCCTCTTTCATTGAAGTCATAGCCTCGTCGATAAGATAATCTATAGCCTTTTCATTTTCCTGAACGACCTGTGACCAGCTCTTTGACTCCTGCGGATTCATTGTTCCTCTTATGGCAGTATCGCAAATAGAGTTAAGGTCGGCAGATACACCCTGTTCAAAGTCAAATACAGGATTCTGTGCAGACAGATCATAGATAGTTTCTCTCATTTCAAGCATCTCATCTGTCCAGCCGTAATCGTCCTTGTACTGATCGAGGGTTATCTGATGTGCAGCCTCGTCAAGCTCTGCATAACGGCAGCATTCAAGGAAAGCTGCCACGCCCTCAGGATTTTGAGCGTTCTTTACAATGCTAAAGCCGTGTACTCTTGAAGGGATATACTGTTTATCGCTATCAGCTGAGCAAGGAACAGGAACGAACATTACCTCTCCCTTTGATACATCGCCATAGTTTACAGTTGTTGACGGAGCATTCTCAAGTGCCCAAAGTCCGATAGGATAGAAAAGCGTCAGACCTGTTGCCATTCCGCTGCCCTCTGCGTCGCCTCTGAGTTTCCAGTTATTCTCGTGCTTTGGATAAACAACATTGTTCTTCTGCAGCTCATACATCATATTCTGAGCCTTTGCTATCATAGGGTCAGAAATATTATTTACAAGCTTGCCGTCTGTGATACCGATGAGCGGTACACCGGAAGACTGCTGCAAAGCCTTTTCATAATACCAGCCGTCAAGTGCGTATTTATCGCTTTCAGCGTCAGTAAAATCAAGACACATTTCTGTGAATGTATCCCAGTTCCACTTTCCTTCTTTGAAAAGTTCAGCAGGATCGTCATAGCCGTTATCTTCCATTGTCTGCTTGTTGTATACAAAAACATATGCAGGGTCTGTTCTGATAACGCTCACATAATGCTTATCGCCAAGCATAAACTGATCTGTCGCACCCTTTATGTCTGTCCAAAGAGGCTTTGAAAGATCGATATAATCGTCGATAGGCTCTATCATTGACTTTATAGCACCCTTAGGGAAAACGTCCATATCATCAGCACCGATGAAATCAGGTGAATCATTTGACATTACAAGTGCCGCAAGATCGTCAAACTTAGTTTCCCAAGTGGTCTGTACCCAGTTTATCTTACCATTATACTTTGTCTTGAACAAAGCAAGGTCAGCGCCTATCTCCTTGTCCTCTGCCTCAGTAGGGTTGATATCCCAATGTGAAAACCACTTTATTTCGTTGCTCTTGAGATCTCTCACATCTTTCATATCATCAGCAAGTCTTTGAACTATCTGCTGCTGATCTTCCTTAAGCTTTTTGTCAACGACCTTGCTTGATGAATCACTTGAACTTCCGCAAGATGCAAATGCTGAAAGCGAGCAAACTGCAAGGGCAAATGTCAAAACTCTTTTTGCATTATTCATAGCCATACCTCCGAATATTACTTTCTTCTCTTTGCAACGATCACTGCTGTGCCTGCAAGAGCGATAACAGCAAATGCTCCGCCAACAGCCGCACCTGTTTCTGCTGCCTTAGATGTATTGTCAGATGCTTTTGAAGATGTAGCCGCTGTTGCAGAAGTCTTGCCTGCATCCGCTTTAGACGAAGAAACGTCTTTCTTTGACGTATCAGCCTTTGAGCTTGAAGCATCAGACTTTGAATCTGCCTTTGAAGCATCTGTTTTTGACTCTACGCCCTCGGCAGATGCAACACCGAAATCAAGCGTCATTGAAAGTGTGCCGCCGTTGAAAGCGCCTTCCTTCTCCCAGCCTGCGACCTCAGGACAAGATTTCTTTGTTACCTCGCCTGTTTCATCATCGACCTCTTCAGTTGGTCTGATATGTATTCTTATTCCACCCTCTGGGTCCTCGTCCAATGAAGTGATAGAATTAATCGAATCAAAAACCGTTGTTGTGCCGTCCTCGGCAACGAACTTTGCGTCAGATATCTTAACGTCCACAGGATAAACACCATCAGGAAGATTAGCCACCATAACGCCCATATCTCCAAGAGTTCCCTTGCCTGACATTGTCTTGTCGGTGACAACTTTGCTTATCTTATATTCAACAGTTATCTTGCCAGCATCATCAATGCCTACCCAGTCGCCCTGATTCCAGGTCCAGTCCTGACCCATATAAAAGCCCATTGCTCCGATAGAGTAATATGAGTCATTCATTTTTGAGTCCTCCTCTGACGGGTGAACAACATCGCCAAGCTTTGCTGCCGAAACTGAAACTGACATCATTGTTGCTGCGAGAACCGCTGCTGAAAGACCTGCTACAAATCTTTTGATCTTCATAACTTTTTCCTCCTATTTTTCAATAAAATTTTTCGCTAAAAGCAATTTATTTTGTTGTTTCTGTATATATTATAACCATGTAAACGTTTTGTTTATATCAAAAACGTAACATAAATATCATAAAAGTGTTTAATATCAAATTTATGAAAGATTATAAATATATGAAAACAGACCCACTTGATATTCAAGCAGGTCTGTTTATTCGGAAGTTACTATAAGAAAGTGACTATGAATTAATATGTTTATATTATACGCTTTGTTTCAAAACTAATATATCAATATTCAATTATTTATATCAAATAATTATCGTAAATAGAATTTTATGAGCAAACATCAATTTATGAAACTAAGCATAAAAAAACAAGCTCGGCAAACGTGACCGAGCTTGTCCAAAAATGGAGTTATATTAAGAAATGATCTATTAAAGATACTTTACCAGTTCATCAAGAACGCTGTCAAGATGTCCGTCAATAAAGCCATAGTCAACACCCTTGTATGACCAAGCCGCTCTTCCGATAGAACATTTCTCAAAGGCACTGCTTATATCCTTGTACCAGTTAAGAGTATTTTCAGCAGATGCAAGATTTATAACACCGTATTCGCCACAATACATAGGAACATTTCTTTCCTCTGCGACCCTTACAGCCTCAGCAAATCTTCCCATAAAATAATCAGGCGTAAATTTCTCTGTCTTGACCTCCTCGTATGTCTGCATATATTCAAGACCAAGACGCTTTATCTCGGTTCTGTATTTTGGGACGCTTCCCGGATAATCGATCCTGAAATCTCTCGGCATCTCATCTACCCAATAGGCAGCCTGATGAGTGAAAAGAAATGGGTCATAGCAATGGAAAGTATAAACTATATGCTCGTCATAAGGCTTATCAAGGTCTTTCATTGAATCAATAGAGTTGTTCCAGTAGCTGCCCACAATAATATTTATATCAGCACTATATTTTCTAATAAGCTTTATGGCATTTTCAACGATAGCATTCCATTTTGCACTGAATTTCGGGTCAGTTACCTCATTGAGAAGTTCAAAAGAGACCCTGTCAGAATATTTGCTGAAACGCTTTGCAAACTCTTCCCAAAGGTCATAGAATTTCTGCTGAAGATCAGCGTTATCAAAGAATCCGCTTTCAGCCTGAGCCTTGTCAAAGAAAAAGCCCATTGTCTTATGCAGGTCAAGAATCATATTGATACCGTTATTTCCGCACCAATCGATACACTTCTGAACATAGTCGAAGCCGCTCTCTATAAAGCCGTTTTCGTCCTGAAAGATATTATAATCCACAGGCACTCTAACGTGGTCGCAGCCCCAGCCCTTTATACGCTTGATGTCCTCCTCTGTAATAAAATTATCAAGATGTTCCTTACTGTAATCGCATTGTGACAGCCAGCCTCCGATATCGATGCCGTGCATATAGCCATTAAATCTTCTCATATTTTTAACCGTCTTTTCTGATATAAGTTTTGCTTACAGCTATATTTTAGCACTATGCGATCGAAAATTATATCATAATTTTAATATTCGTGTAAAAATCGTAACGTTATTGTGGCGTTCTAAACATACATTTCCAACTATTGACGAGCATTATGTTGCACGAAAAAATTGCACTCCTCAGATCGGCGGATAGGCTATACATAAAATAATGCAAGGCCGCCGCAGGTCACGAATTAATACGACCTGCGGCGGTGACTTCTTTTATTGTTATCTGTAATCTAATTACCTTGAAACATAGCTAACATACTATTTCATATCCAGCGGATAAACAGGTCTTCTTATCTTCTTAAATTCACCGATTTTTGTAACGTCAGGATTATTGACACCTATACTCTCTGCTGTAAAATATACATATTCCTTGTCGCTAAAATTTGTCTTGTATGAATGGCCGAAGCCTTTGAGAACGAGAACTGAATATTTGTTGCTGTCAATGTCAAGATGTCTAAAAATATTTATCATCTCCGTTGGAACTTTATTTTCAGTTACAACAATATCTGCTTGTTCCGTGCTAATAACAGCTATGCGACCATAATCAGTATATGTTTCCCCATAATCTGCAAATTCTTCACCATTAGCTTCGCACATTGGTATTGGTTTGCAAATGAGTTTAGTGACCACCGCCGTTATCGGTAAAGGTCGTCCGTGCTTATTATCAGTTTTTCCACCAAGAAGTCCCTTTATAACAGCACCCTCTCCTGCTGCAAAAGCCATTTCCGTGATCTCTCTATCACAGATAGTTGATACCCCTATTTTATTTATACCGCCCTCAATAAGTTTATCAAGAATATAAGTACCATCAGCAGGACCGCCGCCGAGCGGGTCATCACATTCATCGATAACGGCATATTTCTTTGAAGGTGCACTCTTTATTGTGCATATTATTTTGTCAAGTGGATCAAGGTGCACAAAGAAACTATCTTTTTTGTCTATAAACATATTTGATATGTCATTACATATCGCCTGTGCATCGGATACATCTGTTGTCACCGTACAAATAATAGACGGACCTGCATTATATTTGTCAGAGCCATAAAAGCCTGCAAATGGTGATACATTGATAACGCCTGCCTGTTTCTCATATTCAAAAGCTTGGGCTATAAATGGCGTCATAGCACCACCATTTGTATCTGTATTGATCGCAGGCAAAAGGAGCGGAGGCTGAGCATATGCCGTTTTCATTACAAAGCCTTCTTCAAGCTGTCTATGATATATCTCCACACATTCCGATTCACGTTTCCTTATATCAACGTGAGGTTCTGTATTATAACCCAGAAGAAGGTCTGCATTCTTCACCATAAGAGGAGATACATTTGCGTGCAGGTCAAGTACAGCATATATCGGCGTACCTTCTCCAACAAGTGCCTTGATTGAGCTGAG
>NZ_LARF01000098.1:0-1505 GCF_000980385.1 Ruminococcus sp. N15.MGS-57 | reverse complement strand
TCCCGGGGTCCTTTTCACCTTTCCTTCACAGTACTATGCGCTATCGGTCACTAAGGAGTATTTAGCCTTGGGGGGTGGTCCCCCCGACTTCCCACAAGGTTTCTCGTGTCTCGTGGTACTTTGGATACTGCTTGTCTCTCTTTGTTTTCCCATACGGGGCTTTCACCCTCTCTGGCCGGCTTTCCCAATACCGTTCTGGTAACTCTGAGTATAACTTATTGCAGTCCTTAACCCTGCAGTGCACGCACCGCAGTTTAGGCTCCTTCCCTTTCGCTCGCCGCTACTCAGGAAATCGATGTTTCTTTCTTTTCCTCCGGGTACTTAGATGTTTCAGTTCCCCGGGTTCCCTTCCATACGTTATGGATTGGCGTATGGATACTTGAGGTTTACTCAAGTGGGTTTCCCCATTCAGAAATCTCCGGATCAAAGGATATTTGCTCCTCCCCGAAGCTTATCGCAGCTTATCACGTCTTTCATCGGCTCTTAGTGCCAAGGCATCCACCCTACGCTCTTACATGCTTGACCATAACCAGAATTGCATTTTCATACATTCCAGCCGCACAGATAGCGTTCTGTGCTCCCTGGTCGCGGGTATTTCTTGGTTCTTCTTGGTTTGTTTTTATTGGATAATCAATTTTACTTGATTATCACCTCGGATGTCTTGTTAAATATCTATAAGTTTTAACAATTGTGTTTGTATGCAGTTTTCAAGGTACATGTCTGACTGATGTTATCAGTCATTCAAATACAAAAGACTCTTTTGTACTCGGATCGCTGATAAAATCTTTTAAAAGAAATTTATTTTCTTTTTTAATCCGGCAGCCACCTGCTCTCCCATGCCGTCTCCAGCATAGTACCATCGGCCTCCTGGGTCTTAACCATCGTGTTCGGGATGGGTACGGGTGTTTCCCCCAGGCGCATCGCCACCGGAAAGCTTGTTACCAATCTCTTGATAACTAAACAGTATAACCAATTTCCTTACTTGTTTCTTTTCCTTAGAAAGGAGGTGATCCAGCCGCACCTTCCGATACGGCTACCTTGTTACGACTTCACCCCAGTTACCAGTCCTGCCTTCGGCAGCTCTCTCCTTTATGGTTGAGTCACTGACTTCGGGCATTACCGACTCCCATGGTGTGACGGGCGGTGTGTACAAGACCCGGGAACGTATTCACCGCAGCATTCTGATCTGCGATTACTAGCGATTCCAGCTTCATGTAGTCGAGTTGCAGACTACAATCCGAACTGAGACGTTATTTTTGAGATTTGCTCCAGATCACTCCTTCGCTTCCCTCTGTTTACGCCATTGTAGCACGTGTGTAGCCCTGCTCATAAGGGGCATGATGATTTGACGTCATCCCCACCTTCCTCCGGGTTATCCCCGGCAGTCTCATCAGAGTGCCCAGCTTCACCTGCTGGCTACTGACAATAAGGGTTGCGCTCGTTGCGGGACTTAACCCAACATCTCACGACACGAGCTGACGACAACCATGCACCACCTGTCTCCA
>NZ_LARF01000162.1:0-274 GCF_000980385.1 Ruminococcus sp. N15.MGS-57 | reverse complement strand
GATAACTGGGGTGAAGTCGTAACAAGGTAGCCGTATCGGAAGGTGCGGCTGGATCACCTCCTTTCTAAGGAAATCGAGTAGAGAGTTTTTCACTGTTGAGTTATTAATGATTATTTAATAACAAATAACACTGGGGTAAGTTGAGGAAGTTCGACTTTGCTTGCGCAAATCGAACAAGTTTCACACTAAGCTCGAAAATACCTCGCTAAGTGTTCAAACTTCCGGTGGCGATGCGCTTTTGGGAAACACCCGTCCACATCCCGAACACGATGGT
>NZ_LARF01000044.1:0-15830 GCF_000980385.1 Ruminococcus sp. N15.MGS-57 | reverse complement strand
TTTGTAAACAGGCTGGTGAAATGGTACAAACGCAGAGGAATAACGGTGAAATGTATTCAGACCGACAATGGATTTGAATTTACTAACCGCTTTTCGCCAAGCAAAAGAGACAAGAAAACGCTGTTTGAGAATACGCTCTCACAACTTGGCATTGAACACAAACTCATTCGTCCATATACGCCCAGGCACAATGGCAAAGTAGAGCGCAGTCACCGAGAAGATCACAACAAATTCTATTCGTGCCATAGGTTTTATTCCTGCGACGACTTAAACGTGCAGCTAGCTGCACGTTTAAGTCGAACAAACAACCGTCCTATGCGTCCCCTCAAATGGTTTTCGCCTATCGAATTTCTTAATGATAGTGTCCAATATGATTGACAAACCAACAGGAGGGGAGTTTAAGTGAGGAGTGAGGAATGAGGAATGAGGAGTGAGGAATGAGCAAAGCTGCCCCCAAGCACCGAGCGAAGCAAGAGATAAAGCGCACGCTCAAGCCCGGCGCTAGAGGGCTTGTGGGGTCTAGGGGCAAAGCCCCTAGCGGAGTTTGAGGCAGAGCCTCATTCGGCGATAGCCGACAAGGTGCAGATTTAATGAGAAAAAGCATACAAAAGTTGTGCTTCTTATCAAAAGTAATAACGGAGCAAAAAATCTGCACCGCCTATCCTATCCCCAATTACAACGTAAATCCGCAAAGAGCAAAGCGATTTTGCGGCGTGATGAAGTCGGGGTAGAATTGTAGTGGACGGCGCCCTCGACGTCCCGTTTCGGGGAACTGCAAGGTTTGAATTTATCACAATGTTGTGTAGACTTGTCGTGTGAAGAATATTGCGCTGCTCCCCTGAAGATGTGATTGGATAGTTTTCAGTTCTATCCAACAATGATATAATCGTGGGCTTGTTTCTTCGACGGGCGAACACTGTTCGCCCCTACTGCCGTTTGTGGGGGTATCAGGGGGTGTGTGATAATTGCAATGTGTAGTATTCTATACGAATTCAAAAAGCGGTGAAAAAGTGTTTTATACCACAATGTATGGCGTAAAATGCCCGTCACGGCGAGTGACAGTACAAAAAAACGGACAGCATAACGCTGTCCGTTTCAATTCTATCTCTTATTTGTCATCATGCGGCTCGGTGATAAGATCAAGATTGATCTCGTATTTGGAGTCGAGAGAGTTCTGTAAAGGTGCGTCCTTTACATATTTGTTTACAAGCGCTGTACTCTTTTCTACCGCCTGAAGCGTTCCTGCACCTGCTACACAGCCGCCAGGACAAGCCATGCCCTCGAGAAGATAGCCGTCATATTTGCCTGCTTTCGCAAGTGTGAGAAGCTTGCGGCAGTCCTTAAGTCCCTGCGCTGATACTACCTTGACCTCACGCTCTGGGTCAAGCTTGTGGATAACGTCTGCTACTGCCTTTGCTACGCCGCCGCTTACTGCAAAGCCACGTCCGTCACCTGTACCCTCGCAAAGATCTACCTTTTCTTCATCTGTAATGTCTTCAAATGTTACGCCCTTGGCATTGAACATTCCCATGAGTTCTTCAAAGGTAAGCACAAAGTCTACGTCGCTGCGGATAGTACGTCTTGAAGCTTCAAGCTTCTTTGCCGCACATGGTCCGATAAATGCGATACAAGCGTCAGGATCGTCCTTTTTGAGCATTCTTGCTGTAAGTACCATTGGGGTCAAAGCCATTGAAATGTATGGGGCAAGGGTAGGGAAAAGCTTCTTCGCCATTACTGACCATGCAGGACAGCATGATGTTGCCATGAATGGCTGATGTTCAGGAACTTCTCTCATGAAGTCCTTTGCTTCCTCGATGGAACAAAGGTCTGCACCTATTGCTACCTCGACCACGTCTGCAAAGCCAAGCTTCTTCATTGCCGCTGTGAGCTTTTCAGGGCTTGCCTTTGGTCCGAACTGACCTACAAATGCAGGTGCTACGATAGCGATGACCTTCTTCTTTTTCTTCATTGCTGTTATAAGCTGGAATATCTGTCCCTTGTCTACGATAGCGCCGAATGGACAGTTTACAAGACACATTCCGCAGGATACGCACTTGTCATAATCTATTTTTGCCTTGCCCTCTTCGTCTGAGCCGATAGCGTCCATGCCGCAGGCTCTTGCGCATGGTCTTTCCATTTTGTTTATTGCATTGTATGGACAGACACTCTGACATCTGCCGCACTTTATACACTTAGACTGATCTATTACTGATTTGCCATGCTTGATGGTTATGGCACCCTTTGGACAGACTTCCTGACATGGGTGTGCAAGACAGCCCTGACAGCAGTCGGTAACATGATAATGAGTTTCAGGACAGCCGTTGCAGGCAAACTTGATTATGTTTACAAGCGGTGGATCGTAATACTTTTCTGCGATCGCACTTTCTTCAATGCCGTCAGCCACAGACTTATGCTCCTCAATCGGTCTTAGGGGCAGACCGATAGCAAGACGGAGCCTTTCTTCAACGATAGCTCTTTCAAGGAAGATAGACTCACGGTAAACAGCCTTGCTTCCCGGTACTATCTTATAAGGAAGCTCTGCGATCTTTTCGGCATAATCGCCCTCTTCATAGGCAAGTCTTGCCACCTCTGTAAAGACTTTTCGTCTGATATCTGTTACTGAGGAATAGATACCTCTCATTTTCATATTTTTACCTCCTGCGTTGTTCTTCAAATTTGTGTCATACACTTACTATTGTACTATTTTTTCGGCTTTTGTCAAGTAATATATACTTTTTTTCATAAGGTATATTGAAAGTTTCGTATGGCTTACATATTTGTCTGAAAATAAGGTGGAGCGAGGGTACGAAACGGCTCAAAAAATCAAAGTATTTCTTTTTACCAAAAGTTTTTCTGTTCATGAAAGTATGTGGCTTTTGCACAGTTTTGGGCAGGACGATTTATGCAAACAAATGATAAATGATTTAATTTGGCAACATTTCTGCAATTGTTGCATTTTTTATGCAACAAAAGAGGCATTTTTCGGGATAAGTGAGAGATGTTTTTTTGAGAGCCGTTAAGATACGGTGGTACATCTTTCGCAGAAATTAAAAAAGGAGGAACGATATGGCAGGCGAACAGAAAAGATTTGCGAGATTTTTCTTCTATCTGAGAAATCTTCGTGAAGCGGCTTTGTACACCGGTGCAAGGGCGGAGGAGGCTGAGGACAGGGGGCTTGAGCTTCTGCACTCGGCAGAAACGGAGGCGGAGCTTAAAAAGCTGGAGGAGGCTGACAGCGACACACTTTCTTATGTGAAGCGAGGGCTGAACAGGATAGCTTTCGGGGCGGTGAATGACGCTGTAAAGCTTGTTTTTGACGCTGAGAACATGACGGCAAGAGACATCATGGGCATGGATCTTTTCAATGTGAGTGAGATAAAGATCAGCGGAAAGAACGTTTTGGAGATCAAGTTTTTTGACAGGCAGAAAGCCTTGGAAAAGCTTGGGGAGCTTGCGCCTCAGCTTGACGGCGGCGGTGAGTCGAAGCGACTTATCGAGAGCATTTACGGCAGGGACGGTGATAGCTTGTGAAAATAACAAGGCTGTCGGAAAATCAGAGGTTTGTTTTCAGATGGTGGACGGCACGGGAGCTTAGTGATTACGACGGGATAATCTGTGACGGTGCGGTCAGATCGGGCAAGACCTTTTGTTTGTCGGCGTCTTTTATGACATGGGCAATGACTAATTTTGACGAGTGCATTTTTGGGCTATGCTCAAAAACTATCGTGTCGCTGAAAAGGAATATCCTGCCTGCGCTCAGGGAGTATATGAAAGCCATGGGCATGACGGCTGTGGAGGTCACGTCAAAGAACTATATGGACGTGAGCTTTTGCGGCAGGAAAAACAGGTTTTACTACTTTGGCGGCAGGGACGAAGGCTCGCCCTCTCTTATCCAGGGCGTGACCCTTGCGGGGGTGCTTCTTGACGAGGCGGCTCTTATGCCCAGAAGCTTTATAGAGCAGGCTGTGGCAAGGTGTTCGGTGGCGGGGAGCAAGCTGTGGTTCAACTGCAATCCTGACAATCCTTACCACTGGTTCAAGAAAGAGTGGATAGACAAGGCGGAGGAAAAACGGCTTATCTACAGACATTTTGTGCTGGAGGACAATCCGACCCTTGACCGGGCGGTGATAGAACGCTATCACAGGATATATACGGGGACGTTTTACGAGCGCTTTGTGCTTGGCAAATGGACAGCAGCAGAGGGGCTTGTTTACCCTATGTTCGACGAGGAGAAAAACGTCTTTGAGGGGGATATACAGTGCGAGCGGTATGTTATAAGCTGTGATTACGGCACTGTAAATCCTTCAAGCTTCGGGCTTTGGGGCGAGAGTGGTGGAGTATGGTACAGACTCAGTGAGTATTACTATGATTCTCGACGTGAAGGTATGCAGAAAACTGACGAGGAGCATTACAAGGGGCTTGAAGAGCTTGCCGACGGGCTTTGCATCGAAAAGGTCATTTGCGACCCCTCGGCGGCTTCGTTCATACAGTGCATACGCAGGCATGGAAAATTCACTGTCCAGCCTGCAAAGAACGACGTTGTTTCGGGTATCAGGCTTGTGTCGGACTGCATAAAGGACGGCAGGATAAGGATAAACCGCAGATGTCATGATACGCTTCGTGAGATAAATCTTTACCGCTGGGACGATAAGGCAGGAAAGGACGCACCTGTGAAAGAGAACGATCACGCCATGGACGATATGAGATACTTTGCAGCAGAATGTCTGGGACGTGAAAAGGACGACTTTTTTGTACTGACAGTTGAGCATTAGTGCAAAAAAGTGTACAGAAAGAAAGGAGAGAAAATGAGTATTTTCAGAAAGAAGGTCCGTGAATTTGTGCCGAACACGGCAGGCTCTGACAGAGAGTCGGGGTTTCATTACAGGCTTGCGCCTGAGGGGGCTTTTCAGCAGGAGCTTTATGACACACTCAGGGCGAACGTTCCTGTTATCGACGCTTGCTTCGGCAAGATAATAAGGCTCACAGGGGGCTTTAAGGTCACGGCTTGTGACGAGAGGGCGCAGGTGGAGCTTGACAGGTTTTGCAGAGAGGTTTCCGTGGGGGTGTCGGGAAAGTCCATTTACACTTTTGCGGATATGTATCTGGATTCACTGCTTACATATGGCAAGGCGATAGGCAGGATATATGCAGATCACAGGACAGGCAAGGTCAAGGGGATATATGTTGGCGACCCGACTTTGTACAGAGTGCGTGAGGGCAGGAACGCTTTTGAAAAACGTATTTTTTACATGGGAAGCGGTGAGGAGATACCGGTAAGAAGTCCTGAAAAACTGCTTTACACGGCGCTCAATCCTAGTCCTAAGCACCCTGACGGAGTGTCTATACTCCGTGGATTGCCTGCGCTGAGCGAGATACTTATGCGAATTTACGAGTGCATGGGGCAGAACTTCGACAGGGTAGGAAATGTACGATATGCGGTGACTTATCACCCTGAGGGGGAGAGCGACAGGGCGAGAGCCAAGGAGCGTGCAGAGCAGATAGCTCAGGAATGGAGCAGAGGCATGAGGGCTTCACGAAACGGCTCGGTGCAGGATTTTGTAGCTGTGGGCGATGTGGACATAAAGGTCATAGGCGCTGACAATCAGATGATAGACACGGAGATACCTGTCAGACAGCTTATGGAACAGCTTGTAGCGAAGCTTTCAATACCACCGTTTTTGCTTGGGCTGAACTGGTCAACCACTGAGCGAATGTCTGCACAGCAATCGGATATCCTCACAAGCGAGCTTGAATATTACCGCAGATTGCTTGAACCTATACTCAGAGAGATATGCGAGGCGTTTTTAAGGCTTAACGGATATGCTTGTGGGGTGGAGATAGAGTGGGACAACATAAATCTTCAGGACGAGGAAGCGTTGGCGAAGTCAAGGCTTTACAATGCACAGGCTAAGGCGGCGGAGCTTGAAAACGAAAGGGTAGAGAACGAGAGAAAAAAGGAGGAAATGCAATGAGCGAAACAGTATCAGGCGAGGAGCTTGAAAAGATAAACGGCTATGCGAGAGAGCCGCTCACTGAGGACAAGGTCTTTGTTTTCAGGGTGGCGCTTTGTGACAATGACATTGACAGAGATGGTGAAAAGTTTTCATCAGGCGCTTTGGAGAAGCTTGTGGAGCTTTTTAAAGGCAGAACGGGTATTTTCGACCATGACCCTAAAAGCTCAAAGCAGACTGCCAGAATATTCGACACTTGGGTGGAAACTCTGCCTGAGAAAACTACGACAGACGGAGAGGTCTACCGCAGGCTTATGGCAAAGGCTTACATGGTGCGAACTGCTTCTAACGGCGACCTTATAAGTGAGATTCAGGGCGGAATAAAGAAAGAGGTATCCGTTAGCTGCACCATGGGAAAGAAGCTTTGCTCTGTATGCGGAGCGGATATGTACAAGGGCGGCTGTGACCATGAAAAGGGCGGTGAATACGGCGGTAAGCTGTGTTATCACATTCTTGACGAGCCGCTTGACGCTTACGAGTGGTCGTTCGTGGCAGTGCCTGCACAGGTGAACGCAGGGGTAACGAAGCGTTTTGCCTTAAGGGAGAAACAGGAAAGCACCGACAAGAGCTATGAGCTTGCCCTTGCAAGGGAAGCTTTTGAAAAGGACGTTTTAAGGCTCAGCTATTTCTGCAAGCCTTTTATGAGTGCAAAGCGTGTGAAAGAACTTGCGGAGCTTATGACAGTTACGGAGCTTATTGACTTCCGTGGCAGGCTTGAAAAGCAGGCGGCTGAGAATGAGGAGGTCTACAAAGCCGAAAGGGAGAGCTTTATCACGGGGGATTACAAGATGTAAGAGACAGATGTAAAAGGGGGCGATGACAATGTGGAGATAGGGGCTTAAATGCCAGAATGTGATATCATTACTGTAGGGGCGAACAGTGTTCACCCGAAAAGACAAATGGTTTTCGATGATACGAAAATCAGTACAAAAAATCGGACAAATTTAATTATCGAAAAGGAGAAAATAATATGTACAACAATATCAAACTTGAAAAGGGACTTTATTCTATCACAGGCAAGACATTCACACAGGCACTGGCTGAGCTTGATCCTGACGCAAACTATGAGAACACCGAGCTTAAAGGTCTTGACGCTTTTGAAAGACAGCTCAAGCGTTTTGACATCAAGGTAAAGGGTGCAAATTCTGACAGGGTGGAAAAATTCTTCATTTCCACTGAGTCGGCAGTGCTTTTCCCTGAGTACATAAGACGCACTGTCAAGCAGGGCATGGACGATGCTTCTATCATGGGCAAGGTAGCGGCGGCTGTTTCATACACTGACGGAGTGGATTTCAGAGGTCTGAACGTTACAAAGTCAGGTTCAACTGACGTTGTGGCAGAGGGTGGAAATGTGCCTATCACAACTGTCAGACTTAGCACCTCCAGTAAGACTCTTACAAAGTTTGCAAGACGTCTTAACTGTTCTTTTGAGTCTGTAAGGAAGCAGAAGCTTGAGGCTTTCGGCGTGGTGCTGAGAAACCTTGGGGCGACTATAAGCAGAGATGTGAACAGCTTTGCTATGACTGAGATAACAAGAGGTATTACAGCTCAGACTCTTATTGGCAGTGAGCTTACTTACGCTGATCTGGCGGCTTTTTGGGCTTCCATGGGCGAGTTTAACATGACGACCATGATCTGTACTCCTGATGTTATGGCTAAGATCCTTGCTATGGACGAGATGAAATACTGCATTGGCGACTATATGGCAGGCGGCACAGTTCAGACGCCATATGGTGTAACGCTTGTAAAATGCCCTCAGCTCACAGGCGGTATTGCGGTGGGCATCGACCAGAGCAGTGCTGTTGAAATGGTGCTTGGAGGAGATGTTATCGTGGACTACGATAAGCTTATTACTAATCAGTGCAACGAGATCGTTTGCTCAGTGCTTGCAGGTTTCTCTGTACTTACGAGCGGTGCTGTAAAGACGCTGAAAACTACAAAGTAAGCTGAGAGGATAATGAAAAAAGGGACGGTGGGCGGGTATATTTTTTGAAAGGAGCAGGAAAATGGCAATAAGCAAAGACAATGTAAAGAGCAATTTCATGGAGCTAAGCGGACTTGACAGCACGTCGGCTGAGGTGTATGCAGGGCTTATAACGGTGTGTGCTGACGAAATGGAAAAGGCTGTTGACCAGGAGCGAATGGTCGCTGAAGGCGGGACGGCTATATGCGAATTTGCGGCGGCAGCGGAGGTCTTTTACAGATTTATTTGTCTGAAAGCCGCTGAATACAAGGTCATGTTTACGGCACAAGGCAAGGCGGTGGAGGCTTTTGACGAGGAGAACAGGATAAAGGCGGCAAGAGAGCTTCGTGACAGCGCAGTTTCAAGGGCGGAAAGATTTTTCTCAAAGGACGGTTTTGTATTCAATGCAGTTATCGCATATTAGGAAGGAGGACGAGCCATGACAGTCTGGACAGAAATGGCGGCAGAGATAAAAAAGATACTTGACGGAGCAGGCTTTACTGCAATGGGTGAATACACTTCGGCTGACAGTCTATTGCACAGTGGGGAAGCAATTGGCTTCTATGGGCTTAAAGGCTATGATGTGGTCGATGAAGTCATTGGGCAGGGCGGCAAAAAGCTTTACACTGAGTATATATGTCATATCGACCTGCGGCTCATGGGCAAGGCAGGAAAATACGATGACATGGAGGAGCTTCAGGGAAAGTGTGAAAGTGTTATGGCGGAGCTTGCAAAAAGCGAGGTTCTGAATGTAAAGGGCGCAAAGCTTGGAGGCGCAGTTCAGACATTGCCCCTTCACAGGCTCGAAAGGCAGGCAGAGCTTAGTATCGGCATTTGCAGTGAGGAGGATATAAGTGAGTAAAAAGGGAAAGATAAAGCTTGACATCGGCACACGTTCATTTTACATGGACGGAGTTAAGCGAAGCGGAGGTTACATTCAGGAGGAAACAAAGGCTGTGAATGGTATTTTGCGAAATATCTCAGGCAAGGCGGCGGAGATATTTCAGTTCAGCGGCAGGATCGCTCCGTCGGACAAGGCTTACGCTTGGGCGGCTCTAAGCGAGAACGGAGGAAAGGCGATCAATTTCACGGCAGACGGGGTCTTATACAGCGGATACATACTCTCAGAGATAGAAATGGATTTTCAGCCTGACAGGATGATCGGAAGCCTTATGATAAAGCTTAGGGGGGCGGAATAATGGCGAAGATATACATCAGGTTTGAAATTATTGGCAGTGGCAATTTGGACTATAGAAACATTGTTTCAGCAAGGCTTGTGAAAGACCGCTATACGCCATACAGTGAACTTAGAGCGTCTGTAGTTCTGAATAACAGCATAAATCTTAACAATATCAGGCGTGTGGCACTATATATAGGCAGCAGGCGTATGCACTACGGTCCTGCGGATTACATCAGAACAAGGGTGAGAGGTGGAAAAACTGTTCTTGAACTTATAAGCCGTGGGATAACACTTATGCTGGGGCAGAACGAGCCTGAACCTGGGGTATGGTCTAAGGTGAGTTTGACAGATATTATGAAGAGCTACAGCCCCTCAAGCGAGATAACCTACGAGAGTGGAACTAAAACTGTTAACTATGTGAACATCAAAGAGAAGTCTACACTGTGGGAGGCTATCGGCGTATATGCGGTCAAGGCTTACGGCAGGCGTGCATATATCAGAGGGGACAGGCAGGTCAATGTGTCGCTGAGTATCCTTTCGGTGAATATCGGTACTCAGCGTATTATTGAATACGGCAAACAGCTTGATACGAGATCGATGCTGTCGAAGATATATATGAAAAACGTGGAAGGGGAGTATGGATATAGCTATTCAAGCGGTAAAACTATACCACATGGTATCACGAGGGAGAAGTATTATGGTCTTGATAAGCAGTGGCTCAATAATGTAGTTGTCGGGCTTAAAGATAGGATAGAGTTTGCAGAGAGGGAGTATTTGGTGGAGCATATCACATATGAGGGGTATTGCGGTGAGGATATCACGGATAAAATAATTTGTAATGGATATGGCGTAAATGGAAAAAGAGTGAGCAGAATGGAGATAACGGTCAATAGCAAAGGTATGCAAACGAAGCTTTTATGTGAATAGGAAAGAGAAGTAAGGAATGAATAGAGCAAAAAAACAGCGTACAGAAAAACTGTACGCTGTTTGAAGCTTCGTATTAACCCTTTACGCTTCCCAGAGCAACACCACGAATGATGAACTTTGAAAGACAAAGGTAAACAATTACTACAGGGAGGATAGCAAGTACGATGTACAAGCTGAACATTCCCACGTCCTTCTCCTGAGGTCCTGCATAACGCATTGCGTTGAGTACCAGAGGGATCGTGTACTTACTCTTTGATGTAAGAATAAGTCTTGGCATAAAGTAGTTGTTCCAGTTTGTTACGAATGTAAAGATGATCTGAACTGCGAATGCAGGCTTGAGGATAGGAGTAACAATCTTGTTGAAGGTCTTGAACTCTCCGCAACCGTCGATACGGGCGGCTTCTACGATCTCAAGCGGAAGTGCAGACGCCATATACTGCTTCATGAAGTAGTATGTAGCTGGTGCTGCGACAGCAGGAATTATCAGCGGAATATAAGTATCTGTCCAGCCAAGTTTGTTCATGAACTGGTAGAAACCGATAGCTGAAGCCTGTGTTGGAACCATCATTACGATGAGAATGAACATATCTGCGAACTTTCTCAGCTTGAACTGGTAAACGTGTGTTGCATATGCTGTCAGTGCTGAGAAGTATACGCTGAGCAATGAAGCACAAGCTGATATGAACAGTGAGTTAGCCAGTGAACGCCATACGCTTCCGTATGCTACGGCTGTTGAACCGCTGAAAAGGTTCTTGAAGTTTGTTGCGAGGAAGTGGTCAGGATACCACCTGATACCTGCCTGTGATCTGCCTCGTGTTGCGTTGATTATCAAAAGATAGAATGGGAAAAGTGAAACAACGACCAAAAGAACAAGGACAACATAAGCTATTATCCTATGTATGATAAGACCAGTACTATTTGTCTTTTCACCAACTATTTCAGTACTTCTTGGCATTTCAGCTTACCCCCTTTTCTTCTTTTTCTTCTTTCCGTCATGATCAGCAGATGCAAACATAAGTGCAAGTCCGATAATAGCGGAAACGATAAAGATTATTACGCAGAGTGCAGACGCCTTACCGATGTCGCCCTGCTTATTTGCCTGGATTATCATTACGACGGTCTTAAGCTTTCCGTTAGGGCTACCCATATCCTTTGTGAGGAGGGCAGGTACGTCGTACATCTGAAGTCCACCGATGAGTGATGTTACAAGAACATATGACATGATAGGCTTGATGAGCGGAATTGTGATCTTCCAGAATGTCTGGCTGGAAGTTGCACCGTCGATCTGTGCTGACTCATAGAGTGATGTATCAACACCCATGATAGCAGCCATAAGAAGAATTGTTGTATTACCATACCAAAGTATGAAGTTGATGAGTCCAACTACACCTCTTGATCCCCAAACGCTTTCAAGGAGTGGTACCTTGATAAGATCATAGATAGCGCCGCCTCTGCTGAACAAGCTGTAGAACAGAAATGCAAAAGCAGATGCCATGATTACGTTTGGAAGATAGATAACAGCCTTGAAGAATCCCTGAGCCTTTATCTTAAGACGAAGGTCAGTGAACCATACTGCAAGGATAAGAGAGATAACGATCTGTGGGATAAATCCTACGATCCACATGATGATCGTATTCCAGAAAGACTGGAGAAGGTCACTTCCTGATGTGAATATAGTTGAATAGTTATCGAAACCGCAGAATGTCGGTGTTACTTCGACAGCCTGTCTTGTCCAACCACCGCCGATAGAGCCCTGATCCTTAACATAGTCCGTAAAGCTGTAATAGAAAGTCTGGAACAGAGGATATAGTGAGAAGATGATGTAAACTACAAAGAATGGGATAAGGAAAATATATCCCCACTTGGCATAGCTTATGCTTTTTCTCTTCATATAAGTATACCTATTCCTTTCGTGAGATTAATAAATAATAGGGGGGGATATCCTCCACCCCCTATATTTAATTAGATACTGTTTTTTTATACGATTAGAAATCGCAAGTAAGGTTACCATAGAGGTCTGTGATGTTCTTCTTGAAGTTCTCAAGAGCAGCCTCATATGAATCAACTGTGCCAAGGAAGTAGTCCTTCATAGCACCCTGGAATTTCTCGTTGCAGCCCTGGTCATAAGCAGAAAGCTTGTTCTCGAGGGAGATCTTGTCAGCAGCCTCTGTAAGAAGTGCAAGGTGATCCTGTCCGCCGAGGAATGCGTTTGTATAACCGCCGTCGATAAGCTCCTTGATAGCAGCCTTGTTGTTTGTGTAGTCCTGCTCGCCCTCAGTGATAGCCTTAGCTACGTCCTTGTTGCAAGTCATTACCTTCATGATATCAGCAACGATATCCTGGTTATCGGAGTCGATAGCGCCGCAGATCCATGTACCGCCCCAGTAGTAAGCCTGTGGGCCTGAGCAAGCCTTCCAGAGACCATAACCGCCGTTGCCTTCCTTAGCGTTTGAACCATCAGCCTTGATCTCTTCGTCAACTGTGTTTGGAAGAAGTGTGAAAGGAATGCCCCATGTTGAGAAGAAGTAGCCGAATACGCCACCGTCAATCTTCTGGCCAGCAGCCCAAGCATCGTCCCAAAGGGAAGTCTTGTTGTTGTAGCCCTTGTCTGTGTATTCCTTAGTCTGGTCAGCCCAAGCCTTGATCTGTGGGTCAATTGTGATCTTGTTGTCTGTTACCCATGGGCTAGACATATTGTTTGAGAAGCATCTGTATGTATCATCGAAACCAGATACCATCTTGTAGCCCTTGTCAGCCATCTTCTGAGCTGTTGCTGTGAATGTATCCCAATCCTTAACAGCTTCCTGAACCTTCTCTGGATCGCTTGTGCCGAGAACGTCCTCAGCGATCTTTGTGTTGTAGAGGAACAGACCTGGAGTTGCCTGCCATGATACACCCTTCAGCTCGCCTGTCTTTGTATCTGTTGCAACGTCCTTTGTGTACTGATACATCTGTGACATATCGTCGTCTGTGATGCCGAGGTCCTGAATAGAAAGTGCAACGTCGCCGTTAGCATACTTCAGAGCGTAGTCAGCTTCCATAAGGAACATATCTACCTTCTCTGTGCTGTCCTGCTGACCCTTAAGAGCCTCGTCCAGCTTTGTCTGGTAAGCGTTACCTTCGTTTTCAACCTGTACCCAGTTCAGCTTAACGCCGTTGATAGTTGCGATCTCCTTAGAACCATCAGTAAGCTCGTTGTATGTAAGCTCGTTTGATGTGCCCTGTGGATAGTACTTATCAAGTCTTGACTTGAACTCTGTGTTCCAGCAGTAAATTGTAAGAGTCTTCTTTGAATCCTCTGATGAATCCACACCGTGAAGCTCAGCTGTGTTTACTCTGTCAGAGCTGTTGTTGATGCCTGTGTTGTTGCCAGCCTTTGATGTGCTGCCGCCATTCTTGTCAGATGTTGAAGATGAATCTGTGTTGCCGCAAGCTGTGAACATTGAAGCTGCCAGACAGAGGCTCAATGAACCTGCAAGTACTTTCTTAAGATTTGCCATAATAATTTTCCTCCTTAAAATCGCATTAGTTTATTTGATTTGCTCCGCAGCATTTCTGCGGAAAATTAATGCCTTGAATTAATTGATGTCGCTTACCGAACCGCCTTCCAGCAGCTTTCCGTCGACTGTTATCACCTCTTTAAAGGTGGTCTGTGGGTTTTCTATCAGTGATACCAGCTGTTTTGCGGCTGTTACACCGATAAGGTCTGTGTCCTGAAGATAAGTCGTAAGCTTTGGAGAGAGAAGCTGTGAATAAGCTATTCCGTCGTAGCCCACTATCGAGATATCCTCCGGTACTGAAAGACCCATTTCCTTGACTGCATTGAAAGCTCCCATTGCTGAATAATCATCGGGCATGAAAACGCAGGTCGGTTTGTTCTCTCTGCTAAGAAGTTCTTTTGTCAGCTTATAAGTCAGATCAGGGTTATGATAATCACCGTTAAGTATCCAATCGGGATCAACTGAAATTCCTCTTGTCATACAAGCTTTATAGAAGCCTGCCAGACGTCTTTCGGCTACTGCCGATCTGTTGCCCTGGATAAAAGCGATCTTCCTGTGCCCCATCTTCGTCACATAGTTGATAAGCTCCTCCATACCTTTTTCATTATTGGACATGATCGCTGTTCTGCAATCGAAGATGTGGTCGATCGTGACCACTGGTATATCTCCGTTTATCACCTCGTACACGTCCTGCGACGTAAAATCCGTACAGGCAATGATAACACCGTCAACATTGCGGTATTTGCAATGTTCGTATGTAGACATTTTCTGCTTGCCCACATCTCTATTTATAAAGGTTATATCATATCCTGCTGCTTCAGCCGTAGTCTTAAAGCTGTCAAGCACCTTTGCGAAAAACTCATGGGTAAGACCGCTTCCTGCTTCGTCGAGATACATGACCCCGAGATTATAGGTCCTGTTGGTCTTTAAAGCTCTTGCCTGAGAATTTGGGAAGTAGCCCATTTCTTTGGCGGCTTTCATAAGTCTTTCTCTTGTTGCCTCGCTTACGTCCTTATGGCCGTTGAGGGCTTTGCTTACGGTTGCGATGGATACTCCGCAGCGAACGGAAATGTCTTTTAAGGAAACCAATGATATTTCCGCCTTTCCGTAGATTTTAAACGTTTACGCTTGATGTTTTCCATGAAAACTTATTTCAAACGTTTCCGTTAATAAAAATATACAATATTCTCGGCATAATTTCAAGCCTTTTTTCACATTTTTATGCCCTCTGTAATAAATTATGGAGGTTTAGCCAATTTTTCAACTTTACTTTTGTGCATTTTAACAATGCTATTTGGACAATTGTAATCGATTTGTTACAAAGAAACTGACAGGCTAATCAAAAAGCTGCGAAAATGCACTGCGTTTTCTGAGGGGTATATGAAACCAGGCTGTGTGGTATGTGAAAAATGTATATAAACATTTCTTTTGTATACAATTATGTTATGTGAAATTACAAAAACCATTAAAGAACCTTATTCATTAAACGTTTTCGGATAATAATTGTTGAAAAGTGTGTTGTAACATATGATATTGTTAAAATATTGTCTTGATATTAAAATATGATAGTCATTTGATCGGAAAAGTTGGAATATTCGGCGTTTGCGAAGATATTTTGAAACGTTTAAGCATATTTTAGCGTTTTTTTTATTGTGCAAAATAACGATGTGGAAAGAAAACGTATTTATTTCATACATTATATTCACAAGCTACATATGATATGACTATTTGATAGGGATTTTGCAAAGCTTTGAAAAAAATCTTGAATTTACTTTGAGAAAAATCTTGAATTTGTTGGTTTGTCAATCATATTGGACACTATCATTAAGAAATTCGATAGGCGAAAACCATTTGAGGGGACGCATAGGACGGTTGTTTGTTCGACTTAAACGTGCAGCTAGCTGCACGTTTAAGTCGTCGCAGGAATAAAACCTATGGCACGAATAGAATTTGTTGTGATCTTCTCGGTGACTGCGCTCTACTTTGCCATTGTGCCTGGGCGTATATGGACGAATGAGTTTGTGTTCAATGCCAAGTTGTGAGAGCGTATTCTCAAACAGCGTTTTCTTGTCTCTTTTGCTTGGCGAAAAGCGGTTAGTAAATTCAAATCCATTGTCGGTCTGAATACATTTCACTGTTATTCCTCTGCGTTTGTACCATTTCACCAGCCTTTTTACAAAGTCTGCTGAAGAACAGGTGCTTTGCTCCTCATATCCGTATAAAAATCTTATCCTGGTATACTCATCGAT
>NZ_LARF01000097.1:0-1522 GCF_000980385.1 Ruminococcus sp. N15.MGS-57 | reverse complement strand
GATAGAGGTAAGAGTTGAAAAGGATATGATTGAAATCGTAAGTTTTCCGGGAACAGATCGATTAGTGACTGGAGATATCCTTAAGGAGTTGCATTTGACAGAGGGTAGAAATACTGTAGCAAGTGGGGAATGCTTCGAATCCATTCCTCATTTTTTCGTGCAAAAAAACTATTCATGATAATATTTGGTCTTTCCACCAAGAAGAATTTGTGCAAAATGAATTTACAGACAGAGACGAGCTTCGATGTTTCTTGCTGGCAGTGTCTGGAATATATAGGATACAGTAATAAAAACTGTAAAGTTGTATATGAATCCGCTATATAAGTTCTTTATTTTATCTGGCAAACTCGGCTTAAAAAATCATATTCTACTTTCGAGGGGTATGCTTTTCTTCTCAAATAGAGTACGATTAATATAAGAAGGAGGTGCGATGGATGGATCTTATCAAAATCGGAAAATACATTGCAGGAAAGCGAAAGTCCCTGGGGATGACACAAAAGCAACTGGCAGAAAAATTAGGTATGAGTGATAAGTCTGTTTCTAAATGGGAGCGAGGAGTTTCCCATAGTTAAAGATACCACACCAAATATGATGAACCCACGCTTATACACTACCAGCTATAATAAACCGCAAGGACAGCAATTTGATGATACTGCTGTCCTTTCTTTTATAAAATTGCAGTACACATAAAAAAGCTGTAAAATGATAAATATATTTGTCCTTGTAACAATTCTCGGACATTTGCCTGTTATACTATCTGCAAAAAGCAAAGGAAGTGAGAATATGGAGCAGATTTTAATTGTCGAGGACGACAGTTTTTTGAATAAGATGTTAGACTATAACCTGACCGCAGACGGCTACGGCGTGACTTCTGCCCTAAATGCCAGAACCGCAGCCGAAGCCATCCGCCAGCGGGAATTTGATTTAGTGCTGCTGGACATCAACCTGCCGGACGGGAACGGTTTTGAACTGTGCAAGCTGATAAAGCCCCAGCACCCGGACACCATCGTAATATTCCTGACCGCCAACGATCAGGAGAGCGACCAGATACGGGGCTATGAGGTGGGCGCGGTGGACTACATCACAAAGCCCTTTGTGATCGGGGCCTTGCAGCGGAAAATCAAAGCCATGTTCGCCATGCTGGAACACCACAAACCGGCCAAGGACATTTACGACGACGGGCGGCTGTTTCTGGACTTCTCGGAGCAGACGGCTTCCTTAAACGGCAAGCCCCTGACCCTATCCCCGATGGAGTACAAAATGCTGAACCTGTTCCGTAAAAATCCCCGGCAAGTGCTGACCCGTGGGCAGCTTTTGGAAAAGCTGTGGGATATAGACGAGCGGTTTGTAGACGAACACACCCTGACAACCTCCATCAGCCGGATTCGCAGCAAGATTGAATCCGACGGCGACGCACCCTACATCAAGACCGTTTACGGCATGGGCTATCAATGGACGGGAGGCGAGGCAAAATGAAGTTTCAAAACCTCTCGGTAAAGCGGCTGTTTGGCCGGGTGGCAAT
>NZ_LARF01000042.1:0-15879 GCF_000980385.1 Ruminococcus sp. N15.MGS-57 | reverse complement strand
AACTTCATATCTTGTGTTATACTATTCATGAGAGATAGGCTTCCTTTCTGATTTGTATTTGTGTGGTAACTTTATTTTATCAGATTTTTGCCTATCTCTCTTTTCTTTTTTCTTAATTTTGTCCAATATCTATTGTAGCACTACAAGTACTTTTCGCTAATTTTTGCATTTGCTATTGCTTTTTCATGCAAAATATGCTATGATATATTATATTTATGTGGATATGGTTTGGAAAAATATAAGAAATTTAATGATTTTTAACAAATGAGAATGAAAGGAGTTGCTTATACATGTGCGGAATAGTTGGCTATGTGGGAAAAAAGGATTGTACAAAGGTGCTGCTTGACTCACTGTCAAAGCTTGAATACAGAGGTTATGACTCAGCAGGAATAGCTGTTTTTGAGAACGATGCTATCAAGACAAAAAAGACAAAGGGCAGACTTGCTGACCTTGAAGAAAAGCTTAAAAGAGAGGGCTGGCTCAACGGTACTTGCGGTATAGGTCACACACGTTGGGCTACACACGGCGAGCCGTCTGATATAAATTCACACCCTCACGGAAATGCGAATATTTCTATCGTTCATAATGGTATCATTGAAAACTACAGAACTATCAAGGATTTTCTGCTGAAAAAGGGATATGTCTTTGAATCTCAGACAGATACAGAAACAGTTGCAAAGCTTCTTGATTATTATTATGATGGAGACCCTATGGCGACAATACAGAAGGTTCTTGCTGAGATAGAGGGTTCATATGCTCTTGGTATCATATTCAAGGATTTTCCAAGAAGAATATATGCAGTAAGAAAGGATTCTCCTCTTATCGTTGCAGTTGGCGAGGACGAAGCTTTTATAGCTTCTGATGTGCCTGCAATACTGAAATATACGAAGAATTACTATCTTCTTGACGAGAACGAGATAGCTGTCCTTGATGATGGCAAGGTGGAGTTTTTTGACGTTCACGGAATGCCAGTTGAGAAAGAGATGCTTGTTGCTGACTTTGATATGGAAGCCGCTGAGAAGGGCGGATATGCTCACTTTATGCTCAAAGAGATTCACGAACAGCCAACAGCCATAAAAACAACTATCACACCAAGAATAGTTGACGGTATGCCAAACCTTGAAGAGTGTGGTCTTACATATGACAGACTCAAGGGCTATAACAACATCTTCGTTGTTGCCTGCGGTACTGCTATGCACGCAGGTCTTGTGGGCAAGTATGTGCTTGAAAAGATCGGAAGAATACCTGTTACAGTGGATATGGCTTCTGAGTTCAGATACAGAGATCCTATCATTGCAAAGGGAGATCTTGTTATTCTTGTTTCACAGTCAGGAGAAACAGCCGACACTCTCGCAGCCCTTAGAATGGCTAAGGAGAGGGGTGCTGAAACACTTTCTATCGTAAACGTAAAAGGCTCGTCTATCGCAAGAGAGTCTGATATGGTGCTTTACACCCATGCAGGCCCTGAGATATCTGTAGCTTCCACAAAGGCATATATCGTTCAGCTTTCTGTATTCTATCTACTGAGCTTTGCTATAGCATACGCTCACGGAGCTATCTCAAAAGAGGAGTGCATGAGACTTACAGCAGAGCTTCAGAACGTTCCTAATATGCTTGAAGTTGTCCTTAAAACACCTGATAATTGTCAGTATGTTGCTTCACAGCTTGTAAACAAGGAAAATCTTCTTTATATCGGCAGAGGCCTTGACTATGCGCTTTCTATGGAAGGCTCACTGAAGCTTAAGGAGATATCATATATCCACTCTGAGTCATATGCCGCAGGCGAGCTTAAGCATGGCACTATCTCACTGGTAACAAACAATATGCCTGTTATCGCAGTTGCAACACAAAGAGAGCTTCTTGACAAGACAATAAGCAACGTCAAGGAGGTCAAGGCAAGAGGAGCATACGTTGTCCTTGTTACTCACGGATATATCAACGTTGACGATGAGGTGGCAGATTATAAGATCGGTCTGCCGACAATAGACGATCTGCTTATGCCTATGCTGACAGTGGTTCCTTTGCAGCTTATCGCTTACTATACCTCAGTTCTCAGAGGCAATGACGTTGATAAGCCGAGAAATCTTGCAAAATCAGTTACAGTTGAATAAAATACAGGGCAATCCGCAAAGGGTTGCCCTTGCTGTTTGAAAAGGAGTTTATTATGAGCAAATACAGATATTTTGTTTTCGATTTTGACCTTACTCTTGCAGACTCTTCCGAGGGTATTCTGGAGTGCTTTAAGCACGTTTTGAAAGAGTTTGGTTATCCGCCAAAGGACGACAGGACTATCTACAACACCATAGGTATGACCCTTGTTGACGCTTTCGACCTGCTGACAGATATGCCCGACAATCCTCAGCGTGAGGATATGCGCAAGGCGTATGTAAAAAAGGCAGACGAGGTAATGGTGAAGAAAACATATTTTTATGACGATACTATCGCAATTTTGCAGACCTTGCAGAACGCAGGGGTAAAAGTCGGCATAGTTTCTACGAAATATCGCTATAGGATAGTCAATACTTTCAATGAGCAGGCAGGCTCTTTGCCTGTGGATATCATAGTTGGCGGTGAGGACGTCACAAGGGCAAAGCCTGACCCGCAGGGACTTGACCTGATAATAGAGCGTTTCGGTGCGGATAAATCGGACGTGCTTTATATAGGCGACAGCTACATCGACGCTGAAACTGCACTCAATTCAGGGGTGGATTTTGCAGGAGTAACAACTGGCTCTACCACTAAAGAGGATTTTGAAAAATACCCTCATATCTATATCGGATCGTCACTGTTGGATATATTTCAGAATATATAAATTTTAAGTAAATATAATTTTAAATAAATGTGAAAAACTATTGCTATTTACGGAGCTTGATGTTATAATATAATTTGATGTACTATGTTAAGTACCAAGCGGATAACATAAATATTATTATATGAAAGGACGGGTATGCTATGATAAAAAGCATGACCGGTTTCGGCAGAGAGCATATCGTGGCAAACGGCAGAGAGATAATCGTTGAGATACGCTCTGTAAACCACAGATATTATGAATTTACTTCGAGAACTCCGAGAGCCTACGGCTATCTTGATGAAAAGCTGAAAGGCTTTCTTAAAAGCGGTATTTCCCGTGGTAAGGTAGAGGCGTCTGTTTCTATCTATAATCAGGAGGGCACTGACGCTGAGATAGAGCTTAACAAGGCTGTTGCAAAGGGCTATCTTGACGCACTGAGAGGTGCGGCTGACGAGCTTGACCTTGATGACGATATCACACTGTCACATATCATGAAGCTTCCTGATGTGTTCACAGTTGTGAAGAAAACAGATGATGAGGAAGTTATCTGGAACGAGGTCAAGGACGTGGCTCAGGTGGCGTTGGACAGATTTGTTCAGATGCGTGAAACTGAAGGCGTCAAGATGTATGACGATATCAGCGGCAGACTTGATTATATCGAGGAAACTGTGGGCAAGATAGAAGATCAGTCACCTAGCGTTACTGAAAGCTACAGAGAAAGACTTTATGCAAAGATAAAGGAAACTCTCGGCGATAAGGACATAGACGAGCAGAGGATACTTACAGAAGTGGCTATTTTCGCCGATAAGGTGGCAATAGACGAGGAAACAGTAAGGCTCAGAAGCCATATCTCACAGTTCAGAGGGCTTATCAAGTCGGACGAGCCTGTGGGAAGAAAGCTTGACTTCCTTGTGCAGGAGCTTAACCGTGAGGTGAATACTATCGGCTCAAAGGCTAACGATCTCACTATCACAAAAATGGTGGTGGATCTTAAGGCTGAGATCGAAAAGATCAGAGAGCAGATACAGAATATCGAATAACGGCGGTGTGAGATATGCAGCTTATTAATATCGGTTTTGGAAATATGGTGTCCCCCGCAAGGGTCATTGCCATAGTTTCCCCTGAGTCTGCGCCTATAAAGCGTATCATTCAGGAAGCTAAGGATAAGGGTACTCTTATAGACGCCACCTACGGCAGAAGAACAAGAGCGGTGCTTATTATGGACAGCGACCATGTGGTGCTGTCGGCAGTTGCACCTGAAACTGTAGGCGGACGTGCCGCTGTTGACGAGGAGGACGATGACAATGTATAAGAACAATGCAAAGCTGTTTGTTATATCAGCTCCCTCAGGCTGTGGCAAGGGAACTATACTTGCAGAGGTCTTTAAAAACAGAGATGTGTTCTATTCTATATCCTGCACTACAAGAAAGCCCAGAGAGGGCGAAAAGGACGGCGTTCATTATCATTTTATAAGCGATGACAGCTTTAAGAAAATGATAGACAGCGGTGAATTTCTTGAACACGCAGGCTATGTTGGTCATTATTACGGAACGCCAAAGAAGCCTGTTCTCGCTAATCTTGAGCAGGGCAGAGATGTTATACTTGAAATTGAAACTAACGGTGCGTTTCAGGTGAAGAAAGCCTTTCCTGAAGCTGTGCTGATGTTTATACTTCCACCATCTGTTAAGGAGATAGACAGACGGCTTAGAAAGCGTGGAACTGAGTCTGATGATGTTATTGCTGACCGTGTAAGTCAGGCTGCCGGTGAGATCGGCAAAGCCGGCGGTTATGATTATGTGATAATGAACGACGGACTAGAGGACGCTGTGGAAGATTTTGTTGCAGTTATGAACTCCGTGAAAGCCGAGGACGGCAAGGCGGATAAATTCAGATCAGAAAATGATGATACAAAGAAATTAATTGACGAGGTGCTTAATTATGATGCTTAGACCGGCCGTAAGCCAGATTTTGAAGAACAATGAAAGCTATTATTCTCTAGTTATTGCAGTTGCAAAGAGAGCAAGAGAGATCACGAGCGATGCTTTTGACAACAAGCTGGTGCTTGATGAAAAGCCAGTAAAGACAGCAGTTGACGAGCTTTATAATGGCGAATACAAAATAATCGAGGATCCAAGCCTCAGAAAATAATCGAGGCTTTTTATGGGGAGGTGTACGGCTGTGCGTGGAGTTTTTATCGTGGCAAAGGTTGCAATAAGCCGTGCATCATACAGCTTTGACGCACTGTATAGCTATAGTGTGCCGGAGGAGCTGGCTCAGAAAGTGAAAAGCGGAGTGCGTGTGCTTGTGCCTTTTGGCAGAGGAAACCGCAAAGCCGTAGGGTTTGTTGCGAGAACGTATACGGAAGCCGAGTATAACGATAAGCTGAAGCCTATTATTTCAGTGGTGGACGGGGAAAGCCTTGTTACCGAGGAAATGATGAGGATAATAATGTGGCTGAAAGAAAACACTTTCTGCACCTATTATGACGCTTATAAATCCGTTGTGCCTACAGGCTTTTCTTACACTTTTTCACAGCATTACAGCCTTGTCAATACCTACATTGACGAGGATACTTTAAATGAAGATGAGAAAAATGTGGTGGACTTTCTCCGATGTGCAAAAAGTCAGAGGGAGATAGACAGCTTTCTTGACGTGCATAATGACGCACGAAAGAAGAAAACTGTCGACTCTCTTGTGGATAAGGGCTACGTTGAGATCAGCGACGCTTTGAAAAGAAAAGTCGGTGATGAGAATGTCAGCATGGTAAGGCTTTCTGACGAGTATGTGTCAGGGGAGATACAGACCACTCTTACCCCGAAGCAGACCCTTGTGGTGAAGCTTCTTGAGGAGGGTGGCTGTGCCTCTGTGAAAGAGGTCTGCTATATGACCAACTGCACTTCAAGCATATTAAAAAGGCTTGCTGACAAGAAAGTTATCGTGCAGTATAAATATGAGGTCATGCGTGACGCCATAGGCGAGCTTGGCGAAAGGCAGGATCCTGACGATATCATATTAAATGATGAACAATCAGCGGCATATGAGGGCATAATGGGGCTTATAAAAGCCGAAAAGCCCGCAGGTGCGTTGCTTTACGGTGTTACGGGAAGCGGCAAGACCTCTGTGTTCATAAAGCTTATAAAAAGCGTTATGGATATGGGTAAAACAGCGGTCATGCTCGTGCCTGAAATATCCCTTACACCACAAATGCTCGGCAAATTCAAGTCACTTTTCGGTGATAAGATAGCCGTTATGCACTCGTCATTGTCATTGGGACAGCGTACTGACGAGTTCAAACGTGTAATGCGTGGGGAAGCAAGAATAGTTATAGGCACAAGAAGTGCAATATTTGCTCCTGTCACCAACGTGGGAATAATCATCATGGACGAGGAGGGCGAGCCGTCATATAAGTCGGACTCAACGCCTAGATACCATGCACGAGATGTTGCCATACAGCGGTGCGGATATAATAACTGCGTGCTGTTGATGGCGTCTGCAACGCCGTCTTTGGAGAGCTTTTATTATGCGAAAAAGGGCAGATATCACTTGTTTGAGCTTAAAAACAGATATTCAAAGTCGCCCCTGCCGGCAGTTGAGATAGTCGATATGCAGGAGGAAGCGGCAGAGGGTAATGACAGCTTGCTCAGCCGTGTTATGTGTGATAAGCTCACAGAAGTGCTTGCGAAAAAAGAGCAGGCTATCCTGCTTTTAAACAGGCGTGGCTATACAACGTATATCACTTGCATGGACTGCCGTCAGCCTGTGGCTTGCCCAAACTGCAATATACCCCTGACCTATCACAAGAAAAATGATCGGTATATGTGCCACTACTGCGGATATACCATGGATAATATAGAGCACTGTCCACAGTGCGGCTCACAGCGGCTCAAATCAAGCGGTGTGGGAACTCAGCGTGTGGAGGACGAGCTTGAAAGGCTTTTTCCGCAGGCAAGGCTTCTGCGAATGGACGCTGACACCACTTCTTCGAGATATTCCTATGAGGAGAATTTCAAGGCGTTTGAGAAAGGCGAGTATGATATAATGCTCGGCACTCAAATGATAGCAAAGGGACTAAATTTCCCGAACGTCACAATGGTGGGTGTCATATCCCTTGACAAGGCACTGTTCACAGGGGATTTTCGCAGCTATGAGAGAACATTCTCACTGCTCACTCAGGTGGCAGGAAGAAGCGGCAGAGGAGATAAACCAGGGGTCGCATACATTCAGACCTTTGTGCCTGACCATTATGTGCTGAACCTTGCGGCAGAACAAAATTATGATGAGTTTTATAAAGAGGAGATAGCACTGAGAAAGTCGCTGACATATCCGCCTTTTTGTGATATATGCGTCATAGGCTTTTCAGCGCCCCTTGAAAGCAAGATAATAGGCGCTTCACGCTGGGTGACTCAGCTTATAAAAGAGTATATCTCACAGCATAGGGTGAATTTCCCACTCAGAGCGTTAGGCCCTGCACCATGCACATTTGAAATGATAAATAATCGCTACAGATACAGACTTATCCTGAAAACACGCAATACTGCGGATTTTCGGGAGATGATAAAGCACGTTCTGGGCGAGTTCTATAAAAATAAAGATTATCAGACAGTTCGTATCTATGCCGACATAAACGGTGATATCGGGCTTTAAGAAAGGATAGTTAAATAAATGGCACTCAGAAAAATACTTAATAAGAGCGACGAGATTCTTCACAAGGTCTGCAAGCCTGTTATAGAATTTGACGACAAGCTTGGTCAGCTTCTTGACGATATGACAGAAACCCTAAAAAATGCCAACGGCGTTGGTCTTGCAGGTCCACAGGTGGCAAAACTGAGAAGAGTGGTCGTTATAATAATCGACGATAAGGTTTACGAGCTTATCAACCCTGAGATAACATGGCAGAGCGAGGAAAAGCAGAGAGTTCTGGAGGGCTGTCTTTCATGCCCGAACGAGTGGGGCTATGTTACAAGACCTATGAGAGTTAAGTTCAAGGCGCAGGACAGACACGGCAAGTGGTACGAAATGGAAGTATCAGAGCTGTTTGCACAGTGCGTTTGCCATGAGCTTGCACACCTTGAGGGTCATCTGTTTACTGAGATAGTTGAAGAATTTGTAGAGGTCGAGGACTAATGAAAATAATCTTCATGGGTACGCCTGATTTTGCCGTACCAACGCTGAAAAAGCTTTATGACAGCGGATATGAGGTGCAGGCTGTTTTCACTCAGCCTGATAAGCCAAAGGGCAGAGGCTATAAGCTTACTCCGCCCCCTGTAAAGGTGCTTGCGCAGGAGCATGACACAACTGTTTATCAGCCTCAGAGTCTGAAAAAAGACGGCGAGGAGTATGTTAAAATTATCAATGACCTTGCCCCTGATTGTATCGTGGTGGCGGCTTATGGCAAAATGCTCCCTAAGTCGGTGCTTGATATACCAAGGCTTGGCTGTGTGAACGTCCATGGCTCGCTGCTTCCTAAATATCGTGGAGCAGGTCCGATACAGTGGGCTGTGCTTAATGACGAAGCTGAAACTGGAATTACAACGATGCTTATGGGCGAGGGCATGGATACGGGAGATATCCTTGTGGAAAAGGCTACTCCTATTGGCGAGAACGAAACAGCCGCTGAGCTTTTTGAAAGACTTGCCGAAATGGGTGCAGAGGTGCTTGTTGATACCCTTGAAAAGCTCGATAAGGGCGAGATAACCCCTGTTAAGCAGGACGAGAGCCTTGCGACTTATGCACCAATGCTCTCAAAGGAGCTTTGCCCTATAGATTTCACAAAGCCAGTGAGAAAGATACACAAACAGATATGCGGTCTGTCTGATTGGCCATGCGCTACTACAGTGCTTGAGGGCAAAAGGCTGAAAGTATATAGATCTGAGATAGCTTCCACAAAGCCTTGCGGAAAGCCTGCGGGCACTGTGGTGGATAACAGCGACTTTTCCGTTGCCTGCTCAGACGGAGTCATAAGATTTACTCAGGTGCAGGCTGAGGGCTCAAAGAGAATGGATACCGCTGATTTTCTCAGAGGCAGACATATCGAGAACGGCACTGTGCTGGGATAATTCGGAGGAACTATGGGAAACGCCAGAAAAACGGTTTTAAGGCTGCTTACAAGGCTTGAAAACAGCGGCTCATATTCAAATATACTTCTTGACGAGGGTCTTGAAAGGTCAGACCTTTCACCTCAGGACAAGAAATTCGCCGCAGCACTTTTCTACGGCGTTTTGGAAAGACAGATAACTCTTGATAACATTATTCGGGAATATTCACGCAACCCTAAGAATAAGCTTGGTACTGAGGTCAGAGTTATACTGAGAATGGGTATTTATCAGCTTTTATATATGGACTCCGTTCCTGACAATGCGGCTGTGGACGAGTCTGTGAAGCTTGCAAAGAAAAACAGAAATCCTGCGGCAAGCGGCTTTGTGAACGCAATGCTAAGGGAGTTTATAAGAAACGACAAAAAGCTTCCAAAGGGCAGAAATGCCACGGAGGAGCTTTCTATAGAATACTCCGCACCTGTATGGCTGACGGAGAAGTGGACAAGGGAATATGGCAAGGACATCTGCCTTGAAATGCTGAAAACCTCTGTGGGACAGGCACCTGTCACCGCAAGAGTGAACACGGTCTTTCATTCTCTTGAAAGCACACTGGATATGCTCGCTGAGGAGGGCATTACCTTTGAAAGGCTGTCCGTACTGCCTGATTGCATAAGGATATGCGGTGCAGGGGCGGTGGAGCATACTAAGGCGTACAAAGAGGGCAGGATACACGTTCAGGATCTTTCGAGCCAGCTTTGCTGTGCGGCTCTTGATCCTAAGGAGAACGATACAGTTCTTGACCTTTGTGCCGCACCTGGTGGAAAGACCTTTACAATTGCCGAGCGTATGAACAACAAAGGCAGAGTGCTTGCTTTTGATCTGCATAGAAATCGTGCAGGGCTTATTGAAAGCGGGGCGAAAAGGCTTGGGCTTGACTGCATAAGCGCAGGTGTCAACAACGCAAAGGTCTATGACGAGAAAATGCCAAAGGCTGACAAAGTGCTTTGCGACGCACCTTGTTCCGGACTTGGCGTAATAAGAAGAAAACCTGAGATAAAGTATAAAGAACCCTCAGATTTCGACAGACTTCCTGAAATACAGTATGATATACTGAAAACGTCAGCGGAGTATGTAAAAGTCGGCGGAACGCTGGTGTATTCCACCTGCACGCTGTCAAGGGCGGAAAATGATGAGGTGGCAGACAGATTTTTGGCTGAACACCCTGATTTTGATCCTGTACAGCTAGGCGAGGCTTTCGGCAGCGACAGCGGTCTTTGCAGAATGTCTATCACACCTGCAAAATATAATTCAGACGGATTTTTTATTGCTAAGTTTATCAGGCTGAGGTGATCTTTTGGTAGCATTTGATGATAATGGAAAAATAGATATATTGGGGCTTCTGTCTGACGAGCTGGAAGCTGAGATACTAAAGCTTGGAGAAAAGAAGTTCCGTGCAGGGCAGATATTTGACTGGCTTCATGTAAAACGAGTGTCAAGTTTTGATGAAATGACTAATCTATCTGTACAATTAAGGAATCTGCTCAATGAAAAATTTTGTTTAAAATCACTATTTGTGTCAAAAAAGCTTGAATCTCATACCGATAATACTGTAAAATATCTATATGAGCTTGAGGACGGAAATCATGTGGAATCCGTAATAATGGAATACAATTACGGAAACACCATTTGCGTGTCAACTCAGGTGGGTTGCAAAATGGGCTGTCGTTTTTGTGCGTCAACTATTGCAGGCTTCAAGCGTGATCTGACTTCCTCGGAGATTCTGGGACAGATATACGCTTCTGAGCGTGACAGCGGAAGAAAGATATCAGGCGTGGTGCTTATGGGAATAGGCGAGCCTATGGATAACTTTGATAATGTGGTGAATTTCCTTGAAGTGCTGTCCTGTCCAAAGGGCTTTAATATGTCGCTAAGGCACGTTTCAGTGTCTACCTGCGGCATTGTGCCGAGGATATATGAGCTTGCAGAGAAAAAGCTTGGCATAACATTGTCTATCTCTTTGCACGCTTCCAATAATAAGAGCAGGAGCGAGATAATGCCTGTTAATGACAGGTATGATATCAACGAGCTTCTTGCCGCCTGCCGATACTATTTTAAGGTAACAGGCAGGAGAATTTCTTTTGAATATGCTTTGATAGACGGGCATAACGATTCTATGGAGGACGCAAGGGAGCTTGCGGAGCTTCTTGGCGGATTTGTCTGTCATGTGAATATAATCCCTGTTAATAAGATAAAGGAGCGTAATTATCATTCTGACAGAAAGTCAGCCAACAGATTCAGAGGATATCTGGAGAAGCTTGGGATAAACGCTACTGTGAGGCGGACCTTGGGTGCGGATATAGACGCTGCCTGCGGTCAGCTAAGACGAGAATATGAGATCTGATAAAAGGTGGTGAATCGCTTGTTTATAGCGTCTGATACAGACATCGGAAAAAAACGCAGTGAAAATCAGGACAGAGTGCATGCTGAATTTCTTGCTGACAATGTTGCCGTTGCGGTGGTCTGTGACGGTATGGGCGGAGCGTCATCAGGCGGAGTTGCCAGTCAGCTTGCCATTGACGCAGTAGTAAAACGTATCAAGGAAAATTTCCGAAAAGATATGAAACCAAATTCCATAAGAAATCTTATGCTCACTTCAGTGCATTATGCGAATACGATCGTGTATGGCAAGAGCAAGGAGGATATTGACAAAAACGGCATGGGTACTACCTGCGTTGCGGCATTGGTGGTGGACAAGACCGTCTATATGGTGAGCGTGGGCGACAGCCGTGGATATCTTCTTACCAAGGACGGTATAGCTCAGATAACCACTGACCATACTTATGTGGAAATGCTTTATAGGTCGGGTCAGATAACCAAAGAAGAAGCGAAAAATCATCATATGAGAAACGTTATCACAAAGGCTGTGGGCGTTGAATCAGATGTTGAGGTCGATTATTTCGAGCTTGAAGAAAATGATAATTTTGCGGTGCTGCTTTGCTCTGACGGTCTGACCAATTATTGCACAGACAATATGATATATGAAACTGTGTTTGGCAATAATCTTGACGAGGCTATAAAACAGCTTATTGCTTTCGCAAACGAATGCGGCGGTAAAGATAATATTACTGCTGCGGTAATAGCAAATTAATGGAATGACAATAAAACATGAATAATATAGGAGTTGAATTAAATGGATTCTAATATCGGCAAAAAGCTAGACGGCAGATATGAGATAACCGAGCTTATCGGCGTGGGCGGAATGGCTGACGTTTATAAGGCAGTTGACGTTATGGAAAACCGTACTGTTGCGGTAAAGATACTTAAGCCTGAGTTTTCACAGAACGAGGAATTTCTCAGACGCTTCAGAAACGAGAGCAAGGCTATCGCTGTACTTTCTCACCCTAATATCGTAAAGATATATGACGTGGGATTTTCTGACGAGATACAGTTTATCGTTATGGAGTATATCGACGGCATCACCCTTAAAGAGTTTATCGAGCAGCAGGGCGTGCTTAGGTGGAAAGACGCTTTGCACTTTGTAACTCAGATACTCCGTGCTTTGCAGCACGCTCATGATAAGGGTATCGTTCACAGAGATATCAAACCACAGAACATAATGCTTTTCCCTGACGGAACTATCAAGGTCATGGACTTTGGTATCGCAAGATTTTCAAGGATTGACGGAAAGACACTTTCTGACAAGACTATCGGTTCAGTTCACTATATCTCACCTGAGCAGGCAAGGGGCGATATGACAGATGAAAGATCTGACATATACTCTGTAGGCGTTATGCTCTATGAGATGCTCACAGGCAGAAAGCCTTTTGACGGTGAAAATCCTGTGGCTATCGCTCTCAAGCATATGCAGGAGGATCCGGTTCCGCCAAGAGAGATCATGCCTTCTATCCCAGAGGCTCTTGAAGAAATAGTTATGCACGCTATGGAGAGAGATCCTGCAAGACGTTATCAGTCAGCAGCAGAGATGATAAAGGATATAGACACATTCAAGCTCAATCCATCTGTTGTTTTCGGATATAAGAACAGCCCTGTTCCTATCCCTGTGGCTGATAACAATAACAAATATTTTGACGATGAGCATAGTGAGAACTATGACGACGATGAAGAATATGAGGACGATGACGAAGAAAACGATGACGAGGAAGAAGAGGAAGAAAAGAAGCGTTCTTACGTTGTTCCAATACTCCTTGCTGTTACAGTTGCAGTAGTTATCATTGCAGCGTTCGTTATCGTAGGAGTTGTATTCAAGTCATTCAGCGGTTCAAACGGTATGCACACAGGCACAGTTACACTGCCAAACTTTGTGGGCAAGAATATCGTTCAGGTTGAGCAGGATTATAAGGATAAGCTTAAATTTGATATTACCGAAGAGTATAATGACCAGTATGATGAGGGAATAATCACATTCCAGGGTCAGGCAGCAGGAAAGTCTGTTAAGGAAGGCTTCACGGTTACACTTACTGTAAGTAAGGGCAAAAAAATGGCAACTATCCCTGACATGGTGAAGAAAGACGGCACTGTGGCTGAAAGCGAGCTTAAGGCTGCAGGATTTATGGTCGTTAAGAGAGATATATGGTCTGAGGATATAGCTTCAGGTCTTGTTGTTAAAACACAGCCGGCAGCAGGCGAGCAGTATGCCGTAGGTGCGACTGTTGCTTTGTTTGTAAGTAAGGGTCCTGTTGAAACAAGAGTCAAAGTACCAAGCGTTGTAGGTCTTACAGAAGAAAAGGCAGTTGCAATGCTCAAGGAGAACAAGCTCAAGGCTGAGGTCAAGGAGATCGAGCATGAGGGCGATAAGGGCAAGGTCATCGAGCAGGATACAGATGAAGGCACATATGTTGAGCGTGACACAACGGTTACTATTTACGTTTCGACCGGAGAAACTTCACCTGTTGAGGTAACATTCTCACTGCCACTCCCAAGTGGTATCCACGGCTCATATTCTATAGACATCTACAATAACGGCAACGTTGCATATACACAGAAGATCGGTAGTGGAGAATCTGTTGCAGGCGGTTCTGTAAATGTAACTGTAAAGGGCAAGAAGACAGAAACTCTGACTATCTTCATCACAAATGACGAAAATCAGCAGAAGTGCCGTTATGCAGTATATGACATAGATTATGATAAGCAGACAGCTACTCTTAGCGGAAGCCTGAATGAAAGCGGTCTGATCGACATTACTCCGACAACGACCACAACTACTACAACTACGACCACAACAACTACTACAACTACCACTACTGAAGCACCTGCACCGGAGCCTCAGGAGCCAGACGAGCAGGGTCAGTAGTTCATGAATGGAATAATCGTTAAAGCTATCGGAGGCATCTACTATGTAGAAGCCTCCGACGGCATTTATGAATGTAAGGCAAGAGGAGTATTCAGAAGAAAGAACATTTCTCCTGTAGGTGGCGACAGAGTTGAATTTTCATTGGAGGACGACGGAAGCGGAGTTATCGAGAAGATAGAGGAAAGACGCTCATTGCTTATAAGACCGCCTCTTGCAAATCTTGATATGCTTGTGTTCGTTTCGTCTACCTGCGAACCAAGACCTAATCTGCTGTTGCTTGATAAGTTTATTGCAATAGCTGTCTTCAAAAAAATAGAGCCTGTGGTAGTCTTTACAAAGATAGACAAGGAAAGCTGTGATGAGCTTGTGGACATATACAAGGGTGCAGGGATAAAGACCTTTCAGGTAGACAATACCACCGGCGAGGGCAGTGAAGCTGTTAAGGCTGTGCTGGAGGGCAAGCTGTCGGCATTTACAGGAAACACGGGCGTTGGCAAATCGTCACTGCTCAATAATATGTTCCCTGCATTGGGGCTTGCCACCAACGAGATAAGCAAAAAGCTTGGCAGAGGAAAGCACACCACACGCCATGTAGAGCTTTACAAGCTGGAGGGCGGTGGCTATATTGCCGATACCCCTGGCTTTTCGTCATTTGATACCAACAGATATGATATTATTTTCAAGGACAAGCTTGCAGGTTGTTTTCCTGAGTTTCAGAAATACGAGGGCAAGTGCAGATTTCCTGATTGCAGCCACACAAAGGAAAAGGGCTGTGCGGTCATAGAGGCGGTAAAAAATGGCGAGATCGCAAAGTCAAGGCATGAAAGTTATGTAGAAATGTACGAGCAGGCAAAGCAGCTTAAGGAGTGGGAATACAAAAATGACTAAGAAATGCACTATCTTTTCAGGCGGTGAAGCGGTGTCGGCTCAGTGTGTGGCAGAATATAAGCCTTTTATTGACGATTCTCTTGTGATATCCGCTGACAAGGGCTATAAGCTTGCACAGGCAGTGGGCGTAAAGTCGGACATTATTATGGGCGACTTTGATTCCGCTGAAAAACCTGTTTTTGATAATATCGAGATCTTCCCCTCAGAAAAGGACGATACCGACCTTATGCTTGCCATAAAGGAGGGCTTTGAGTCGGGTTGTGATGATTTTCTCATATTCGGTGCAACAGGTGGACGAGTAGACCACTTACTTGGAAATATCCAATCTCTGGGATATATTTTATCTTGTGGCGGTGAGGGAATGATAGCCGCAGATAGGGAGATAATTCGGCTTTATTGTGCAGGCAGTTACAGGATATATGACCGTGAGGGCTTTTCGTTCTCACTGGTGGCATATACCGATAAGGTAGAGGGTCTGACCATAAAGGGTGCGAAATATGAGGTAGAGGACTGTCTGCTGACCAATGCTTTCCCACTTGGCATATCAAACGTGGTGAAAGGCTTTGATGGGCAGGATAGAAAATACGCTGAGATATCATTCAAAAGTGGCTATCTGCTGTCAGTACAGTCAAAAATGGTAACCGATTTTTGATTTTTGAATAATATAAACTATAACTATTCGGGAGGTAATACTTATGAAAGTTGTAGTTGTAAAAAGTCCAAAGGTCATATCGGGTTTAATGAGGCTTATTTTCAAGATCAAAAAGGAAAAAGAATAGGATAACTGGCGGTACTCGTTTGATATAATCCCCTTAGAGTAGACACATGAAATAATAAAATGGTGTAACTCTAAA
>NZ_LARF01000161.1:0-289 GCF_000980385.1 Ruminococcus sp. N15.MGS-57 | reverse complement strand
CAATCGAACCCGGAGATAGCTGGTTCTCCTCGAAATAGCTTTAGGGCTAGCCTCGTGTTAACCTTGTGGAGGTAGAGCACTGAATATCCTAGGGGGCGTCAAAGTCTACCGAAGATTATCAAACTCCGAATGCCATAGAGGTGATGCACGGGAGTCAGACTGCACGAGATAAGTTGGGTGGTCAAAAGGGAAAGAGCCCAGACCTACAGCTAAGGTCCCAAAGTGCGTGTTAAGTGGAAAAGGATGTGGGATTTCGAAGACAACTAGGATGTTGGCTCAGAAGCAGCCA
>NZ_LARF01000160.1:0-289 GCF_000980385.1 Ruminococcus sp. N15.MGS-57 | reverse complement strand
CAATCGAACCCGGAGATAGCTGGTTCTCCTCGAAATAGCTTTAGGGCTAGCCTCGTATTAGTTTAGCGGAGGTAGAGCACTGAATTTCCTAGGGGGCGTCAAAGTCTACCGAAGAATATCAAACTCCGAATGCCGCATAAATGATGTACGGGAGTCAGACTGCACGAGATAAGTTGGGTAGTCAAAAGGGAAAGAGCCCAGACCTACAGCTAAGGTCCCAAAGTGTGTGTTAAGTGGAAAAGGATGTGGGATTTCGAAGACAACTAGGATGTTGGCTCAGAAGCAGCCA
>NZ_LARF01000159.1:0-290 GCF_000980385.1 Ruminococcus sp. N15.MGS-57 | reverse complement strand
CCCGCTACCTCCACCTTGGCAAGGTGGCGCTCTACCAGATGAGCTACATCCGCATTTTATTGGTGCCTCCGGGCGGAATCGAACCACCGACACGGGGATTTTCAGTCCCCTGCTCTACCGACTGAGCTACAGAGGCAAAAATTGGCGACCCGGAACGGGTTCGAACCGTCGACCTCTAGCGTGACAGGCTAGCGTTCTAACCAACTGAACTACCGGGCCAATTGTGGTGGGAACAACAGGGCTCGAACCTGTGACCCTCTGCTTGTAAGGCAGATGCTCTCCCAGCTGAG
>NZ_LARF01000040.1:0-16484 GCF_000980385.1 Ruminococcus sp. N15.MGS-57 | reverse complement strand
AGGCACAATGGCAAAGTAGAGCGCAGTCACCGAGAAGATCACAACAAATTCTATTCGTGCCATAGGTTTTATTCCTGCGACGACTTAAACGTGCAGCTAGCTGCACGTTTAAGTCGAACAAACAACCGTCCTATGCGTCCCCTCAAATGGTTTTCGCCTATCGAATTTCTTAATGATAGTGTCCAATATGATTGACAAACCTACACCATGGCTTGCCGGCAATATTTTTTTCACTATATTTTTTCACATTGTTCATATCAATATAATATGATTTATGTGCTCTATGAAAAGCAACAAAAAAGTGCCATTTTTCGCACTTTTTAGACTAGCACCTACAAAATTCATCATGATAATTTGTACAAATTTAGTCTTGCAAAAACGTTTAAAATAGTATATAATATATCTGTTAAAGTAAAGTGATTTTGTTTATAACATCAAACCAAATATCAAAGAAAGAAACAAATGTATGAAAATAAAAAAAGAAATAAACCTCTTTGCGGGAATGTTCACCGCAGAGGAAATATATCGCTATGGTGATATCATACTGCTGTTAGGTCATATAATATATCTTGCGCTGTTTTATCGGTTCGGAGTATACCAAATGGTATATTATAACTATTTCAGCGTAGCATTCTATGCAGTGATGTATTTCCTGCTTCATTTTAAGAAGATAGGCAAAATATCATTTACTTACCTTGTGCTTGGCGAGATAATAGTGCACGCCTGCATGGGTGCTTATTACATAGGCTGGTCAGCAGGATTTACGCAGATAATGCTGTGTATAATACCTATTCCATTTTTCATTGTACAAAACAGGAAAGCGATACCATATATACTTTCGTCCTTTGATGTTGTTGTGTTCATAGTCATGCGTATCATAGTCACAAACAGGGTCGCACCTTACAGCTTTGATACCAACAGAGAGAATATCTTATACATTTACAATACTCTATGCAGCTTTATTATAATAATCTATGTATCTTCCATATACATTTTCACAAATGAGCATAACAAGCGTGAAGCAAAAGCACAGAACGAAAAGCTTCAAAAGCTCGCTACTATCGACCCACTCACCCAGCTTTTCAACCGCCGTGCCATGATGGATTTTATCAAAAAGATAGAAAGCAACAGCCGCAGGACAAACAGCGTATATTCTATGTGTTTGGGCGATATTGATGATTTCAAGCACGTTAATGACACATATGGTCACGAAGTCGGTGACAAGGTACTTAGAGCGGTATCAGATGTTATAGCTGGAAACGTGCCTAGCGAGGGCTATGTGTGCCGTTGGGGCGGTGAGGAAATACTATTCGTTGTGCCAAATACAGACACAGAAAGCTGTGAGAAGATAGCAAAGAGCATTTGCCAGAAAATACATGAGTGTACATTTAAAGAAAATTCTCGAAGTTTCAATATATCCATGACTTTTGGAGTTTACTCAGTGACTCCGAACGAAAACTATGACGAGGGTATCTCAAAAGTGGATAAGCTGCTATACAAGGGCAAAAATCAGGGCAAAAACTGCGTTGTATCTAAATAAAATCAAGGCAGCCGTGTAGGAAAAACTCCACGGCTGCCATTTTCATGCCTATTTTGCAGAGAGATATCCTCTCATGTCTACAGAAAGGCGTTCTTCAAGACATATAAGCTCCTTGGCAATGTTCTTGGACTTCTCGTCTGCCGCCTTATAATTGTTGAGATATCCAGACAGGGACTTCACGCCCATATTACAGCCGTCTGTTATAAAATCTGCCACAGCGTCGTCACTGCTCTCTGTCGCAAGCTTGAAGTTGGTTTTAAGCCATGCCATGCCCTTTGCCATAGCTGGCGGCTCTTTTCCGCTGTCATGATATGAATTTAAAAGTCCCTGAAGCTTCTCTTGTATCTCCACATGCCCTGCAAGATTTTTCTCTAACGTTCGCTTTAACTCTCCGCTTGAAGTGTATTTCAGCGAATCCTCAATAGACTGCACTCCCATTTTTATTCCTGCATCGCACTCCCTGAGAAGCTTTATTGTATCCTTTTCTATCATCTAAGTTCGCTCCTTTCATAATTGCAAATAGTTTCCCACAAAAATTTCTCTTTATGCCTGCATAAATTCAGCAAAACTATTGAAAAATCTTTAAATTTGTGATATAATTTCTTCATGGCTTATGCCTGAAGTATATAAGGGGGTATTTTAAATGGGAGAACACAAACATTACAAAGAGTCGGGCAAATTCAGCCCAGTTGGAGCAGTGCTCATGGTGCTTGCAACGGCAGTATGCGGCGGATTGCTTTTCTGGCTCTATCTGCTTTTTAAGGGCTGGTGCACTATCATCTATCTCAATGTTATCGCTGCGATAGCGGTGTCATGCGCACTTGGCTTTGTGGGAGGAAAGATAGTCAGAGCATTCAAAATGCGAAACACAGTTGTGGCAGTTGCCTGTGCAGTGGTGGGCTTTTTATTTGCCTCATATTTTAAATGGGCGCTGTATGATTACAACGATCTGAAAAAATATGGCTATGAGCTTATGGAAGAATACACAGCCTATGATTATTATGACGAGCTGAATATGCTTTTCGATGAAAACACAGACGGCTTCGGTGATTATTATGACTTTTATCACCAGACCAAGGCATATGATCTTTTCAGCAACGATTCAACAGGCGATTTCTCAGACAAGGACATTGCCACCATGCAGAAAAAGTCTGTATGGCAGTTTTTCGAGCTTGACAAGCTCCTTGGCAAAGATAAAAAATCCGCACAGAAAAGCCTTGAAAAGTCATACACCATGAACGCATATGACTACACCTACGATTTCAGGAAGTATGACAAGACAGGCCTTTTTGACATAATCGCACACCCGTCCGACCTTTGGAATGATATAAAGTCTATCAACAAGGAGGGTCGCTGGTCTTACAAGTCATCACATTCATCAAAAGATAACGGCTCGCTTGTGAACGGCACGATCCTGTGGATAGTATGGGGCAGCGAATTTATCCTTCTGCTGGCTTTCCTTGTGGGCGGCGTGAGAATCAAGTCAAAAGAGCCTTTTATCGAGTCTGAGGACGATTGGGCAGAATACAAAAACCTCAAGGATGCATACAAATTCATGGTGCCTGAGGACATAAAGTCATTTAAGGTTTCAATGGAGCAAAGCCCTTACACGCTTTTTGATTATCAGACGGCTGTTACTCAATTCCTGCCTACATATATGGTGATAGATTGCTATGTGAGCAAGTCAGGCAATGAGAATTATCTCACAGTTTATCAACAGACAATCAACCCTAAGAACAAAAACCCTGACACAAAGGTTCTCGTGAAAAACCTCTTTGTTGACGGTGATTTCATGAACAGGCTCTATTCCCTTGCAAATTTTGCTCCGCAAATGCAGGACGTTCAGCAGACTCCGCAGTAAAGATAACAAAATAAAGACATACAAAACAGGATGACTTAGATTTCATCAAAAGGGGATATGATTATTATAATGAAATATGTTAAATATGTATTGATGAGTTTCATATATGCTCTTTTGTTTAATTTAACTGCATATTTAGGAGCAGGGATAGCTTCTGTTATTTCTATATTTATTTTTTTTATTATTTATGCAGCGGTACAGTTGACTTTTTTTGTTAAGTTAAGCAGCCATAATATAAAAATATATTGTTTGGGTGTTATATTGACCATTTGTTTTTCTGTTATAATCGGTTATATATTTTACGATACTGATTTTTTTATTCATATATTTATGGCTTTCAATGGTGATTATGGAACACCTAATGCAGGAAGCGGCTTCGGTATGATTCTAAGTTATAGTCTTAATGGGATAGCATTACTTTGTTCAATTCTAATTGGTATATATAATATACTGACTAATCGACAGCAATAAGTCTAAATAGTTCAATCTAAGTTAGGTGGTATAGAGCATCCTCAATATTTACAGAGTTATTATATTTTTTCTGCTCATTTTTTGCGAATAATTTTAATTAATGTAGGTGTCTGGGTTCAGCAATATTTTATACATATCATAACTAGGAGGAATTGTAGTGAAAAAAATAGCATAGTAGCTGTTATATTTACATTGATTGTTTCTATGTTTTTATCTTCACGAAACATTGTATATGCGGCAGAAGATAAAGCAAGGGCGATAACAATTCATATGCAAGGACTATCTGATGAGGCGTATTATGTTGATCTTCTAAAGATAACAAAATAAAAACATATAAAAAACACGGCTGAAAAAAGTATCAGCCGTGTTTTATTATGCCAATTTTTATATTTTACAGCCAAGCGCCGTAAATAGTTTCCCCTGTAAGCTCACGATATGAGCGCACTCTAAGATCCAACATATCTGCTCTCGCCTTTGCAATGACCTGTGAAGGTGAATTGTAGTTCACCACTATGGCAGGCTCTCTGTGAGATGTGTGGTCAAGCTTATCCTTGACCGCTTCTGCTACCTCATAGCCCTGTGATTTCATTGTAGGCTTGCCCGTAACGATAGACTTGCGGTTAAGCTCCTGCGGCTTTATGACCATCACATTGTCAGACTTTAGCATTATGTCAAACTGAAAATCAGCCGAGTCGCAATACTGACCAATGCCTATAACCGTCACCTTTGCAGTTCCAATGTTCACGTTGTCAGAGTAAACTGTTCTGTAATCAACGTCAGGAATAAGCGTTTCTCCGTCTACAAAAACGTCAAATATCTGTGTTCTCTCCTTGCCAGTGTATGACATAGAGCCACGCATATTTGTGGTACAGCCCACAATAGTGAGCTTTGTTTTTATGCTCATATCCGCACTGTCGCTTCCCTCTTGGATTTTGTCAACAGTGTCAAGAAAAGCTTTCACTTTATAAACATATCTTGTTTTTGGAACAAGTCCATAGTCTGTAAATGAAGTGCCGTCTGTTACAGTAGCTATCTGCTCAAACTCTGCGTCCTCAGCGTCGGTCTTTCTGTAAACATAATAGCCGTCAGCCTGCGACACCTCGTCCCATGTTAAAGTGAGCTTATCAGAGCAGATATCCTGCGACTTTACGTTATCAGGTGCATTCAGAAGCACTGCCGCACTGCCTGTGACGTAAACATCGCCCTTGCTGTTGTCAGCAAAGCTGTTTCCGCTTATTTTAACCTGAGATTTCTTATTAGCTTTTATTCCGTAGCCTTTATTTTTATTGCAGGTGTTGTTGAAAAATTCCACAGAAGCGCTGTTATCAGCCATAAGACCGCTAATACCGTTTTCTTCAAGGATATTGTCAGAAGCCTTACCGCTTCCGCCAGTGAATATAAGTCCATGATTTTTAGACTTCTTAACAGTGTTTTTTATCACATCTGCCTTAGATTCTTTGGTTATCTTTATGCCGTTGGAGCCTGCTGAGGTTATAGTATTGCCTGATATGGTATTTTTATCAGAACCGCCTGAAACATAAACTCCCGACACGCCTGGCTTTTTAATGGTATTTGAGCTTACCTCATTGCCTGAACCACCGCTTATATAAACGCTGTTCTGCTTTGTGCCTGTAAGCTTATTCTTGGTCACAGTCACCTGTGACGATTCGCTGAGCCATATAAGATCCATGGAATAATTATATCTGTCATAGTCATAGCTTATATCGTTAGAACCTATGAAAATTCCCGAAACGTCCGTGAGCCTTACTGCCGAACCAGCTGTTTTTATAGTGTTGTCTACTATCTTCACGCCCTTTACAGTGTAATTGTAATCAGGGTGTGAGTATGACTTTTCAAGCTTCTTGCCGAATATCTGGATAGCATACGGCTGGGGATAATAATATGTACCCACAACGGTTATGTCGTTGTTTCTTATTATGGTATTGGCATTATCGTCAAGACGATCCTTTATACCTGCATATCCTGAATTAGGCACATGGAAATTTGCATTTTCATAATCGGTCATGTACTTGAAATCTATGGCACAGCCAACGTTTTTCATAGTATTGTTTTCAATTATACATTTTTTATGATTAATAAGTACGATAGCTGTTCCGCTCATATTATAAAATGAGTTGCCTGATATAAGTGTATTAGTATAATATACACCAAGACAAGCTGAATGTGAGCCAAGACCTCTTATAAGGTCATGGAATTTGTTGTTCTTTATTACAGCATTGTCGCAAGGGGTATCATCAAAAGGCTCATACGCCGGGAAAACATCACTGTTACTTATGGTATCCAGCTGTATAGCCTCTTTCTGAAATGTTCCCGTATAACCATGAAAATCGCAATCCTCGATAGTGATGCCCTTTACACCGCCTATCTCAACATGATGACCATTGTAATTGTTTTTTATCTCAACGTTCTTTATCCAAAGGTTTTTCATGTGACCAAATCTCATATTAGAAAATGGTCTTGAAGTAGGCGAAGGGTTGCCGTCCCAACAGCCTCCTTCGATAACGATATTTCTCTCGCTGCCATATCCGCCCGCACCATTTGCCTGAGCGTTCTTTATCATACAGCCCTTGTCAAAATTTCTAACGATAGTCGCTCCGTCCTCAAGATACAGCCAAGTGTTTGAATATATCTCCAAAAGCTTGTCTATCCTGTATTTTCCTTTCGGCACAACGACCTTTATCTGCACAGAGTTGGAGCCGTTGTCAATGGCATAGTCAAGGGCTTTCTGTATCGCCTTTGAGGAGTCTTTCTTTCCCTTTTTGTCTGCGCCGAAGTCAACAACATTCACTTCAAGCGCTCCCGAATATCCGCTTATTTCCGCTCCACTGGCTTTTGTGCCGGTGATAGTGGAATAATCATAAGCAAAGCACCTTACTGTCATAAGCATAATGGCGAGTAAACACGCCGTTGCAAAGGCAATAAAGGTGCGAGTGATCTTTGTCAATTCTCATCTGTCCTTTCGTTGTCTTAGGGTTATCGCTGCTCTCTTTTTGTTCTTTTTATCTTTTTAGCAGAACATATTTTACACATATTCAATTATACCAAATCATGCCCCGTTTGTCAACCGAAAAACGTCAAAAAGACCAAAGCAATAACTCACAAAGTCAACACATGATACTTGTGCGTTATCACAACAAAAAAAACTGCGGTGAAAAATTCCACCACAGTTTTTAACAAATATGCCTTTTTATCCTAATGCCACATCAAGTATCATCATAAGCAAGAAGCCTAGCATTACGCCAACTGTTCCCATGTGACCTTCCCCAAGATGTGCTTCGGGGATAAGCTCCTCCACCACCACATAGAGCATTGCTCCTGCGGCAAAGGCAAGAAGCCACGGAAGAAGTGGTTGGATAGCACCTGCGGCAAGAACGGTGAGAAGTCCGAAAACAGGCTCAACAATTCCTGAAAGAGTGCCAAGGCCGAATGCTTTCGCCCTGCTCATGCCCGATTACCTCAGTGGCAGTGCGATAGCCGCACCCTCCGGAAAGTTCTGTATTCCCATGCCTATGGCAAGTGCGATAGCAGAAGCCAGCAGTACCGAGCTGTCATTATGTGCCGCCAGTGCAAAGGCAAGACCCACTGCCATGCCCTCCGGGATATTGTGCAGTGTGATAGCGAAAATAAGCATTCCCGAACGCTTTAGCCCCCTGCGGACGCCCTCTTCCCTTTCAGGCTCAGGTAAAAAATAAGGCATTGCCTTGTCAAGCCCCATAAGAAACAGCACGCCTAGCGCAAAGCCGCCTGCGGCAGGTATCCAGCCTATCCTGCCGAGAGCTTCCGCCTCGTTTATGGCAGGGATAAGCAAGCTCCACACGCTTGCGGCTATCATAACGCCTGCGGCAAAGCCTAAAAAGGCTTTCTGCACCTTTTCGCTCTGCCCCTCTTTTCTCATGAAAAAGACCACAGCCGCACCTAATGTCGTCATAGAGAATGTAAAGCCCGTGCCTGCCGCAGCCCAAAGTAGACCATTCATACTATTATGTTTCCTTTCAGACCGTATTATGTCAGATACAATGACATATCTTAGTCTATGAAAAGCCTTTACGCTGTGTGAAAAAGCCTCTGCCGACAAAATACATTAAATTTGTCTGATATTTTCAGAATATGACCCGTCCCAAGTGAATATAATGTTCTCAGCAGGGCATTACAAGCCCTTTACGATCGTATGATCAGTTTATTTTTAGGAGGAAACAGACAAGATGAACACTATGGATCTTAAGCTTAACAGAGAGATGCTGTCAATGACACGGACTATCCTTGACGCCTCCTGCGAGCAGGCTGTGGAAAAGGATTTTCTGCTGCCCGACTATTATCCCGATATTTTCAGGGTACTAAAATGCGTTATCATGCCAACAGTACAAAGCCATTCCATAAACGGCGGAAAGCTCAGCTTTGACATGGCAGTGCTCATAAGAGTGCTTTACATCAGCCAGAACGACAAGCGGATAAACTGCATCGAGCAGAAAATGAACTACACCAAGTCTTTCGACCTGCAAGGGGATTGCGGCGACCCGATGATATGGCTCACGCCAAAATGCGATTACGTCAACTGCCGTGTGGTAAATCAGCGCAGACTTGATATCAGGGGTGCTGTGACTATCCACGCAAATGTGACGGGCGAAGTAACTGTGCCTATAGTCACAGACGCATTCGGCTGCGGCATTCAGCTTAAAAAGGTTGCTGTTACATACCCTGCAAAACGTCTTACCGCTGCAAAGCGTATCACACTAATAGAGGAATTGCAGCTTTCTGCGGCAAAAGCCCCTGTTGGCACTATCCTGCGGACAGATTGCCGCATTATCCCACAGGAACACAAGATGATAGCAGGCAAGCTTGTGACAAAGGGCGACGCTGAGATAATGATGCTTTACTCCTGCGTAACTACCGATGGAGAAGAAACCGCTGAAACAATGCGGTTTACTCTGCCGTTCTCACAGATAATCGACATAGACGGCATTGACGATACTTTCACCGCAGATGTGAGGATAACACCTGCAGGGTGTGATATCATACCAAAGTCTGACGATTCCGGCACACTTGAATGTGAGCTTGTGCTTCTTGTGAACTGCGTTGCCAAAAAGCTTTCCACCTGTGAGATAGTCACAGACGCATATTCCACCTGCTTTGAGTGCGAGGCTGAAAGGTGTGAAAGCAAGCTTGACAGCGAAAGCATAAAGTTATCTGACAGCCACAGTGTTACTGCAAAGCTTTCCTGTCAGGAGGGCGAGATACGCTGTGTTCACGACAGTTGGGCGACCCTTTCCAATGTGACATCAAGGCTTGACGAGGAAAAGAAAGCCTTTATCATTTCAGGAAGCGTGACGTTCTGTATTATCGGCAGGAACGAGGACGGCACTCCCCTTTATCTTGAAAACGATTCGCCTATTGAGCATGAGATACCCATTCCGGAGAATGTCAATGGTGAGATATCTATATCCCCTGACCTGTGCATAGAAAACTGCACATACTATCTTGCAGACGAAGCAACAGCGGAGCTTAAAGCCGATATCAAGATAGGCGGCGAAATGACTATTCAACAGACAGGGACTATGATATCAGAGCTTAGGGTACTCACAGATAAGCCGAAAGAGAAAAATGACAAATACGCTCTGAAAATATGCTACTGCAATGAGAGCGACGACATCTGGGAGATAGCGAAAAAGTATTCAACTTCCATAACAGCCATACTTGAAGAAAACGAGCTTACCGACGATAAAATATCAAAACAGGGAATGTTGCTTATCCCATTAATGAACTAGGAGGACAGACACATGAAAAACGATATTTACACCGACATTGCCACACGGACGGGGGGCGATATCTATATAGGCGTGGTAGGTCCCGTCCGCACTGGAAAATCCACCTTTATAAAGCAGTTCATGGAGCAGTTCGTTATACCGAACATTGAAAGCGACTACCGCAAGGAGCGTGCCATTGACGAACTGCCCCAGTCCTCCGCAGGCAAGACTATCATGACCACCGAGCCTAAGTTCATTCCTGAGGAAGCTGTGAACATCACCCTAGAGGGCGGAGCAAGCTTCAACGTGCGAATGATAGACTGTGTGGGCTACATAATCCCAAGCGCCATAGGCTACATAGAGAATGAAGCCCCGAGAATGGTGGTCACACCGTGGTTTGACACGGAAGTACCATTCAACATGGCGGCTGAGGTGGGAACGCAAAAGGTCATAACAGAACATTCCACCATAGGTCTTGTGGTGACAACAGACGGCAGTATCACCGACCTTCCACGTGAAGAATACGAGGAATGTGAGGAGCGTATAATCGACGAGCTGAAACAGATAGGCAAGCCGTTTGTGGTGCTTATGAACACCACTGAGCCTTACTCTCAGCAGACAAAAGACCTTTGCGAACAGCTTTCCGACAAATACGGCACTACAGTTATGCCTATAAACTGTTTGGAGCTTTCGGAAAAAGAGATAAAAGAGATACTTACGCTTCTGCTATACTCTTTCCCTGTGAAAGAGATAAACATCTCAATGCCCTCATGGATAAACTCTCTTGACAAGGGTCACTGGCTGAAAGAAGCGGTTTTCGGACATATCAAGGAAGCGGCTTCAGCCGTGACAAATCTTCGTGACATTTCAGACTGTGCCGAAAAGATATGCTGCTGTGAGCAGGTGTCCTCAGGCTCGGTGGCTGAGATAGACCTTGGAAAAGGCTCGGCTGTCATAAAGGTGGAACTTGACCCTGCGCTGTTTTTCAGGATAATAGGCGAAGCCACAGGGCTTGAGATAAAGGACGAAAACGACCTTATGCCGAGAATTTTGGAACTTGTGAAGATAAAAGAACGTTTCTCGAAATTCAGCTCTGCCCTTGATGAAATGGAGAAAACAGGCTACGGAATAGTTATGCCTGAAATGAACGAGCTGACCCTTGATGAGCCTGAGATAATAAAGCAGGGTGGAAAATACGGTGTAAGGCTCAAAGCCGCCGCACCAGCTATTCACCTGCTGAAAACCACTATCAACACCGAGGTAGCACCTATCGTCGGCTCGGAAAAGCAATCTGAGGAGCTTGTGCTTTATATGCTCAACGATTTTGAGGAATCGCCTGAAAAGATATGGGAGTCAAACATTTTCGGCAAGTCACTCCACGAGCTTGTGAGCGAGGGTCTGCACACAAAGCTTTCAAAGCTTCCTGAGGACGCACGCATGAAGATAAAGGAAACTATCGAGCGCATGATAAACGAGGGCTGTTCGGGACTTATCTGTTTTATTCTCTAAGAGTTTCATAAATGAAAATAAACTGATCCACCAAAAAAAGCGTTACACTGTGAAAAGTGCAACGCTTTTTATCTTGTATAAAGTGTTAATTTACTCCCTCTGCAAAGCTGATCGGCACACCGAAAAGCACGCCTGCATTAGGCTGTGAAAGGTCGCCTGTAACATCAGTTATCGCCTTTCTTGCAACATCTACCTGATCGTCTGCAACGGCAACGAAAATTGTCTTGCCCTTTTGTGCAGCATCCTCGCCGCTGAGAATAGATCTCAGAACGCCGATCATAGGCAGATTATCCATTGTAGAAATAGATTTCGCCATTCCCACGCTGTCAATGACCGTTCCGCCTCTTATGCCTGCCTGTGCCAGCGAACGCATGATTTCGTCTACTAACTCGATTCTCTTGATAACCAAAAACAATAACTGCATTTTGATCCGTCCTTTCATCTCTTATTTCCTGAATGACGCAGCCACCCAGTCTTCTTTTTCTCTTATCTCAATAAGCTCAAAGCCTTCTGCTTTAAGCCTGTCAAGCACCTCGTCTTTTCTCTGGTCGATTATACCTGAAACTATGAGCGTTCCGCCGTCTTTGATAAATCCGCCGAAAATCCCGCTCATGCCTATAAGAACATCTGCCACGATATTTGCACAAAGCAGGTCATAGCCTGTGCCTATCTGTTCCACCAGAGCCTTATCGTCTATGATATTTCCGCAGTAAGCTATATACTTTTCTGCGCTTATATGGTTTTTCTCTGCATTTTCCTTTGCTATCTTAACAGAATTTTCGTCAACGTCCACCGCTGTTGCACTTTCAGCACCAAGGAGCAATGCGCCGATAGAAAGTATTCCGCTTCCGCACCCAAGGTCAAGTATCCTGTCGCCCTCATGGAGATTTTTCTCCACAAGCTCCAGACAAAGCTGGGTTGTGTTATGCTGACCTGTACCGAAAGATGAGGCAGGGTCTATTTCCAGTATCTTTCTCTTTTCGCCCTCAGCAACCTTTTCCCATGACGGCTTTATAAGAAGCTTTTCGCCAACGCAAAGGGGCTTGAAATACTGCTTCCAGTTGTTCGCCCAATCCTCTTCCTTGACGTTTTTAAGCTCATATTCAAGTCTGCCGAACTCATTGTTCACGTCACGCTTTTTGAGCGCTTTAAGCTCCAGCTTCATAGCTTCAAGATTTTCAAGACCCTGAGCGTTCTCAGGGAGATAAACTGTCACCGTAGTTTCACAGTTTTTTAGGCCCATAAGGTCATCATCTATATAATCCCAGTTTCCGTCCTTATCATCAAGAAAGTCCTGAAAATCCTTTGCGTCCTTGATAACAAAGCCGTTTATACCCATTCCAAGCAGACTTCCCGTTACTGCTTCGATGCCTTCTGTTGTGGTATATATATCCATTTCAACCCAATTCATAATATCAATTCCTTTCGATAATATCTCATTATAACACATTTTTGCGATTTTGTAAAGCTTTTTGACTATGATTTATTACACAAAATTAAATATTGATAATTGTATATACTTATCAAATATCAACTATAACAAGTATAAACAAAAAGCTTCCCGTCAAAAAACGAAAAGCTTTCATGATCATTTTTTCTTATCGTAAGCGTCAAAGGCTTCCTCAACAGTGCCGTCCACCTGCACCTTGCCGTCTTTTAGGAATATCGCCCTTGTGCAAGTTTCCTCGATAGCCTTGCGTGAGTGGGAAACGAACAGTACCGTTACACCAGTGGCGATAACATCATTTATCTTGTCACGGCACTTCTTCTGAAAATCTGCGTCGCCAACGCTCAGTGCCTCGTCAACAACGAGGATATCAGGCTTGATATTTATATTGATAGCAAAGCCAAGACGCATTTTCATTCCGCTTGAATATGTTCTTACAGGTTGGTCGATATACTCTCCAAGATCTGCAAAATCAATTATATCCTGCTCTATCTCCTTTATCTGATCGTCATTAAGACCAAGTAGATAGCCCTTTAGATAGATATTTTCCATACCCGTCATATCCAGCGAAAAGCCTGCTGTAAGCTCAAGCAATGCGGCAACCTTTCCTCTTACGGTGATAGTGCCACTGTTTGGAAAGCTTACGCCTGTTATCATTTTCAGAATGGTTGATTTTCCCGCACCGTTCTTTCCGATAATTCCCACAGACTCGCCTGGGTATATCTTGAAGCTCACGCCTTTAAGGGCAGGGTGCTTCTTTACTCCCTTGTTTTTTGTGAAAATAGCCTTAAAGCGTGCCTTTTCGTTTTTATATAAAAAGTATTCTTTTTTTACGTCCAAAAATTCAATAATTGGCTCAGTCGCTTGATTTTCCATTTAAAAGTCAGTTCCTTTCAGCCTTTGTTACAGAACGTCAGGAAGTATCTTCCTGAACTTCTTATAGGTGTGCGCTCCGAGGAATATCATAAAGATAAACTCCGCATAGAACACTATAGTTTCGGTGGTATAGTTAGAATCAAAAATAAACGTGTCTGTAAGAAAGCTCTTTCTATAGCCGTTTACAAAATAGTTTATAGGGTTGAAATACATGAGCTTTCTCAGCCACAAAGGTGAGATATCATATGTGTTCCAGAATATACCTGAAAGCCAGAAAAGTCCTGTTATAACAGAGTTTATAAGATTTTCAAAATCCTTGCTGAACGCACTGAGAGGAGCAGTCATCCACGAAAGCACAAGGAAGAAAAAATACATCACCAGCGCATAATAGATAAACTGAAGATTGTAAATACTCGGTCCAAAGCCCAGACACAGCAACACCACATACATTATAGCACACAGCAAAATGTGGATATAAAGTCCCGAAAGTGAGGTAAAGGTCATGATATTTGAAACAGGGAAGGACAGCTTTGTTACAAACTGCTTGTTGCTTCTTATTGACCTCGATCCTCCAACGATACATTCTGAAATATAAAACCACGGCACATAGCCAGTGAGCATGAAAACGAACTGAGTATACTTTCCGTTAATGAAATGCACTCCACCGTTTCTTTTTAGACCTATCTCAAAGGCAAACCACAGTATAAAAAGCGTAAAGGTCGGCTTTATAAGCGCCCACAATGGGCCAAGCGCTGCGCCCTTATACTTCTTTTTCAGCTCGTTCACCGACAACATTCTTATCTGTCTGAGCTTTCCCTTATGCTCCTTCAATATCTGGGTAAGCCCGAACCAATCAAACTTTTTTCCTTCTATTTTTATCATCTCCGTCAAAAACGCTCTTTTCCCAAAGCGCTGTCGATTATTCTTTCCGTTGACCTGCCGTCGCAGGCAGACATATATTTTTCCGTGAAACGCTCCACTCCCTCATGGTCAAAGCTCTTTTCACTGTCAAGCACAGCCTGTGCAAGCTTCTCTCCCTCCGTCACCAAAGGCGCAGGCATATCTGCTTTATAATCAAGATAAAAGCTCCTGCCCTTGCTGTAGCTCTCAATATCAGGGGCAAATATCACCCACGGCTTTTTATACAGTGCATACTCGAACACAAGCGACGAATAGTCCGTCACAAGCACGTCTGCCACAGGCATGAGCCTGTTTGTAGCAATATCGCAGTTAGTCAGCCCGCTGTGAAGTCTGGGGTGCATTTTTATAATGACTTTCCAAGCCTCCCCGAGCTTTTTTTCAAGCTCTGCGGCATACTCCTCGCCCACGCAATGACAATCCAAAGCATTCCCCCTGAACGTCGGCGCATAAAGCACTATCTTCTTGCCCTTATAGTCGGGATATCTCTCAAAGAACTCACGTCTGCACTGCTCGTTGTAGCTTTCATCAAAGAACACGTCCGTACGGCTGACGCCAAGGGGCTTTACGATATCTTCTTTCAGCCTGAACGCAGACACAAAAGCCTTTACGCACTCTTTACTGCTCACAGTGATAAGGTCAAAATTTCTTGTAACAGAGCCTTTGAAATGGGAAGATATATCCTCCTCGCTGTCATAGCCGAACTTTTTCAATGCTCCGCAGGAATGCCAAAGCTGAACCACTGTGGTTTCCTCACGCTTTTTGCAGGAAGTCACAGGCACAAAATAGTTGCATATGAACACAGCCCTTGCATTTGCATAAGCTTTCATAAAGCTCATCATATATTTAAGCCCCGAGACCATTCCACAGCTTGAAAGGTCGCAGTACATCTCCCTGACCTTATAGCCACGGCTTTGAAGCTCCGTTTTTATAAGCTCCATGCTCTCAGGAGTAGAAACGCTGTTAAGGTCTGCAAGGATAACGAGCTTTTTGTCTATATCCTTTTTCTTTGACAGCTTGTAGCACAGCGGCAAAAGCGTTTTTTGCAGTGCTGATTTTATGTGCTGTCTTATTATACGTTTGCGGCTCTCCATTATCCCCTAAGAAACCTCTTATATATCTTGCCTGTCAGCGATTTCGGCATTATGAAAATGAAAAACTGAAAAGCGCATGGAACAATAAAGTCCCACAGGTTTGAATATCCCATACGGAATATCTTCCACCTGACATTCACAAAGGACTTTGTGTTCGCCCAGTTTCTTCTTCTCTCATAATTGTTCGCCGTAACTCTGTACATCACAAGCGTTTTGTCAAGATTTATTCCCCTTGCACCGTCCGCAAGCATTTTCACCACGAACTCATAGTCCTCACAGCGTTTTATATTGCTGTAACCTCCCACGCTCAAAGCACGGGACTTCTTATAAACAAGGGTCTGATTATTGAACGGATTTCTCCGCCTTGCATATTTGTGTATCTCTTTATTGGTCAATGGCGTTTTCTTTGTGGCTATCACTTCGCCCGTCTGACTGTCGAACTCGTCTATATAAGCCCCAAGCATATCTATCTCAGGGTGCTTCGCCATAGCATAAAGCGACCTTTCACAGCGGTCAGGCTTAGCGATATCGTCAGAGTCCATTTTGACTATATACTCATTTTTGCAGGCGTCTATACCTCTGTTAGCACATCTTCCTGTGCCAACATTCTCCTTGAGCCTTATGGGGTGAAAGCACTCGTAATTCTCCTCATAGTAGTCTACGACCTCGTCAAGCTCCTTTGTGAGTTTTCCATCGCACACAAGCACAAAATCGTTCGTCACATAGGTCTGTGACAGCATACTCTCGATACTTGTCCTGAGATGTTCAGGCTTCTCTCCTGCATAAACAGACATAAGCACGCTGTATTCAGGCAACTCCACATTTTTCACTACCATAGCGCACCGTCCTTTTTTCATTCTGTCAAAATTATCCCCACAAATCTGTAAGCTATTCCATTATACCATTAAAACCGCTGTTTGTCAACGCAGGCGAGGCTGTTAAAACAACACAAAAAGGCGTTGTAAAAAAACAGCGCTCAAAGAGTCGAGATTTCCTGCTTTTGGGA
>NZ_LARF01000096.1:0-1541 GCF_000980385.1 Ruminococcus sp. N15.MGS-57 | reverse complement strand
ATTGCCACCCGGCCAAACAGCCGCTTTACCGAGAGGTTTTGAAACTTCATTTTGCCTCGCCTCCCGTCCATTGATAGCCCATGCCGTAAACGGTCTTGATGTAGGGTGCGTCGCCGTCGGATTCAATCTTGCTGCGAATCCGGCTGATGGAGGTTGTCAGGGTGTGTTCGTCTACAAACCGCTCGTCTATATCCCACAGCTTTTCCAAAAGCTGCCCACGGGTCAGCACTTGCCGGGGATTTTTACGGAACAGGTTCAGCATTTTGTACTCCATCGGGGATAGGGTCAGGGGCTTGCCGTTTAAGGAAGCCGTCTGCTCCGAGAAGTCCAGAAACAGCCGCCCGTCGTCGTAAATGTCCTTGGCCGGTTTGTGGTGTTCCAGCATGGCGAACATGGCTTTGATTTTCCGCTGCAAGGCCCCGATCACAAAGGGCTTTGTGATGTAGTCCACCGCGCCCACCTCATAGCCCCGTATCTGGTCGCTCTCCTGATCGTTGGCGGTCAGGAATATTACGATGGTGTCCGGGTGCTGGGGCTTTATCAGCTTGCACAGTTCAAAACCGTTCCCGTCCGGCAGGTTGATGTCCAGCAGCACTAAATCAAATTCCCGCTGGCGGATGGCTTCGGCTGCGGTTCTGGCATTTAGGGCAGAAGTCACGCCGTAGCCGTCTGCGGTCAGGTTATAGTCTAACATCTTATTCAAAAAACTGTCGTCCTCGACAATTAAAATCTGCTCCATATTCTCACTTCCTTTGCTTTTTGCAGATAGTATAACAGGCAAATGTCCGAGAATTGTTACAAGGACAAATATATTTATCATTTTACAGCTTTTTTATGTGTACTGCAATTTTATAAAAGAAAGGACAGCAGTATCATCAAATTGCTGTCCTTGCGGTTTATTATAGCTGGTAGTGTATAAGCGTGGGTTCATCATATTTGGTGTGGTATCTTTAACTATGGGAAACTCCGGTCTCCCACTTGGAAACCGTCTTATCACTCACACCAAGCTTTTCAGCAAGCTGCACCTGCGTAATCTTATTTTTTTCGCGCAATTCCTTAATCGTAGTTCCTGTTACATATTGATTCATAATACTTTTACCTCCATGTGCCTATTGTACGGTATATGAAGGGCTTTCGCTACCTACGGATCGTAGAGTTGATCCAATAGGAACAGGTAAAATGGCTTCTTTACTGTCCCGGATGGTTTACTTAATAGCATATTTATAATAATTTCCAAAATCTGCCAGCGCATCCATAATCGGCAGCAGTTTTTCCCCCAATTCAGTTAAACTGTAATCAACTCTTGGCGGCATTTCTTGATAATCGTGTCGGTATACAAGACCATCATCCATCATCTGCCTTAAGCTGTCCGTCAATACCTTCTGAGATATACCTTCCAAATCTCGCTGCAGCTCATTAAATCTCCATGACCGCATTCTTAAGTTTCGTATAATAAGAAGTTTCCATTTGCCACCTACAAGTGACACTGCTGTGGCCACTGGGCAAACAGGAAGCTCATCTTTTGTCTTCATATGCATTTA
>NZ_LARF01000047.1:0-17468 GCF_000980385.1 Ruminococcus sp. N15.MGS-57 | reverse complement strand
ATTACAACCATTGTAGGACAGAACAAAAAACTATCCTATCACGCTTGTAGGGGCTGGCGCCCTCGACGTCCCGACCCTCCGACATTTCGTCTGCAATCTCATTTGTGTTATCCACATAATGTTTTCTACATGAGCTCTTGATAATTCAAACCTCGCTCCTTCGAGCGGGCTGTCGAGGGCGCCAGCCCCTACAATTTTTATTGATAGTTTATTCCGCCGCAAAATCGCTCCGCTCTTTGCGTATCTACGTTTTGCTATGGGATAGAAAAGCGGTGCAGATTTTATTCTCCGATATCACTTTCATCTAATATCTGACTTCTATATGCTATTTTTCATTAAATCTGCACCTTGTCGGCTTGCGCCGAATGAGGCTCTGCCTCATACTCCGCTAGGGGCTTTGCCCCTAGACCCCACAAGCCCTCTAGCGCCGGGCTTGAGCGTGCGCTTTATCTCTCGCTTCGCTCGGTGCTTGGGGGCAGCTTTGCTCATTCCTCATTCCTCATTCCTAATTCCTCACTCCTCACTTAATCCACTCCTCATTCCTCACTTAATCCACTCCTCACTTAGCTCCTACTGTATCCTAATATTATTCAAACAATCCACCTTACTAGGCGTTGAACAGCTCGTCAACGATATTGCAAACAGCAGGTCTGTGCAGCCCACTTCTTTACAAAAATCAATAGCGTTTATATCAAAATATCTGAAATCACAAACATAGATTTTTGAGAAGCCATGGGTGAAAAATGGTATCAGAGCATTTCCAAAGCTGTCTTTGAACACCACAAGCACTCTGCCATTGTCCACGCCCGTGTCTATCTCAGCTATCTCCTGATCCACGTTGAGTATCGCAGAATAGCAGTTCACACCCTCTGCATAGTCAAAAAACAGTGTAGACTCCACAGGGTTTTTAAACTCCGTATCATAGTACTTTACCGTCAGATCATCATTATTGTCAGGCTTATAGTAAATGAACTTGTCAGGATATTTTTTCAACTCACTGTTGTAATTGCTGTAAGCATACATCGTTCCCACAAAGCCGTCTATCTCCCATTTATCGTAGGTATCAAGGTCTGGAAAATCTATTCCCGACTGATCGGCAAAAACCTGCGCCGCATAGTATGCTCCCAAAGGCTGCCAATGATGATCCGTTCTTGAGTAGATATATTCCTTTGTATGCTCAGCCAGAGAGTCATAAACATCGGTGTTGATTATTCCGTTAAGACCTGCGGCAATGTTGTCGATATTGTCTTTCTGATCTGAAACAGCGTCCTTGAGATTGTTCGGCATATAATAAGCCGCCGAAGTCGGGATAGACATATTGTATACGTTCACGCTGTCCCCAAGGTCAGCCTTCCATTTGTTTATGGTGTTCGCATACTTGTCGCCGTTCTCGAACGTGCCATAGTATGCACCCATTGCACGGACGTTTTCGCCCTTGCCGGATACTATAACGTCACCCTCCCACTGACCGTCGTCAAGATTGTCAGGCACGTCAACTACCTTTTCGCTTTCCGTTAATTTTTTCGTAGTTGTGCTTGTGTCGGTGGTCTTTGTATCCGCAGTGGTGGTGGTCCTCGAACCTGTAAAAGCCGTTACAGTTGTTGTTTTTGCGATCTTATCCTGATCCAGCTCTTCTTTTTCCACCGTTTTGAAATCGCCCGTTATAACAGTATCGTTGAGCTTTATTCCAAGCATATTCGTAAAATCAGAGCAGAAAGATTTAAGCTTTTCTCTGTTTGGAACAGTGTCGGTAAAATATTCGGTTATTCCGCTTGTGAAGTCACCGTCAAAATATGATGACAGCGAAAATTTCGGAAAAGTCGCAAGGTTTCTGTTTTCTGACTGTATAAAACCGCTTTCACGCTTCATCACAAGCAGTGCCGCAAACACGCCGAAAACAATAAGCAGACAAACAACAGAATTTATAACATTAAACTCCAGCTCGTGTATATTGTTTTTCTTAGCCTTTTCACGTTCCTCACGACGTTTTTTTGCCTTTTCGATGCCTTTTCTGTAAGCTTCCTCTGCCTTAGCGTCGCTTTCTTCTTTTTCCACAGGATCAGGTTTCGGCTCAGATTTAGGTTCAGCCTTTTTTTCAGCTTTCCTGACAGGCTCCTGCTCTTTCTGAACAGGCACTCTGACATTTATTGTCGCCTCTACCCTGCTGGGCTTCTGAGCATTCTCAGGCTTTTTCTCAGGGCTTCTCTTGTCGATTATCTCGACCCTTTTCCCTGCGATAACAGGGCCTTTATCCTGTGCCGCTGCGTCATATTCCCTATAATAGCTGTCAGGTATCTTCAGCACGAAATTCTTCTTATTCGGCAGCTTTTTCACAGTTCCGTCTGCTGAAACTGCCACAGATATCTCTTTTTTAGTGCCGTTTATGTGATTTTTCTCTTTGGAAAATGGGATAATGACCTCATTATCAGAAGCCTTTTCCTCAGCATTTTTCTCCTGAGCTTTTTGTACAGACTGAGAATTTTCAACTTTTTCAGCTTTTTTCTCAACTGTTTTCAATGCTTCTTCATTATCATCATCAGTATTTAGCCATACGCTTTTCTTTGGCTTCAAAACAGGCTCGTCCGTCCAAATGCTGTGGCTGAGAGCCTTGTTTTTTCTGACTATCTTTTCCACTATTTCGTCATGGACAGTGGAGCTTTTCTCCGTTTCGTCAACTTTTGCCATGCTGACAGCTTCAGGCTTTTTCTTTTCCTCGCCTATAGGCTTTCCACCGAAAGTAACGCTGTCAAGATACTCTGTATAGGCTTCTGAAAGAGCCTTTGTATCAGGCAGTTTGAAGTCCTTTTCAAAATCTTTATTATTTGCCATACTCTTTCACCTGCCTAAAATCTGAAATACAAGAACGGATTGTTTGTTGTGTTCACAAGCAGAACGCTTGAGAGAACAAGTATCGCCGCATTGCATAGGATACCTGCTGACTGCATAAAATAGGCTGTACCCTTTGCAGAGAGCGCCTTTTCTTTGATCTTTGGTATAACAGGCATTGTGAAAAGTACTGCCGCTGCAAAAAGCCAGATATTGTTCATGAAAAGGTGCTGTGTAACTGTGTCGGTCAGCTTGTTTCCATTTGCTCCAACAAGTGCCTTGAAGAACGTACCCAGCGAGCCGAGGTTCTCAAAATAGAATATTCCAAAGCCTATGAAAATAACAAGCTTTGTATAGATATGTGCAAGGGGTACAGGCATTTTCTTCATGCGCTTTTTACCTATGAGCATTTCAAAGAATATGAACAATCCATAGTAAAGTCCCCAGAAAACAAAGTTCCAGCTTGCGCCGTGCCAAAGTCCTGTGCAGAACCATACAAGGAAAAGTCCTCCGTATTTTCTTCTTTTGCCGAAGATAGGGAGATAAAGCACATAATCTCTGAAAAATGAGCTAAGGGAGATATGCCACCTCTGCCAGAACTCTGAGATAGTTTTGCAGATAAAAGGATATTTAAAGTTCTCATCAAAGTGGAAGCCGAATATCCTGCCAAGACCGATAGCGATATCTGAATAGCCTGAGAAGTCAAAATAATACCACAGACCCACAAGAATTGCGCCAAGCCATGTGCCTGCCACAGAGAGGGTCTTTATATTTTCATAGCCGTTTGAAGCAGAGCCGAAAAGGGCTGTTACAATAGTGCTGAGGTTATTTGCGATAATGACCTTTTTGCCAAGTCCGAGGATTATTCTTGAAAAGCCGTCGGAGATATCCTTGGCGGTGGTCTTTCTTTCGTTTATCTCCTCGCCGATAACGGAGTATCTTACGATAGGTCCTGCAACGAGCTGTGGGAACATGGATACATACAAAAGAAATCTGCCGAAGTTTTTCTGAGGCTTGACCTTGCCCCAATAGCAATCGACGGTATAGGAAATAGTCTGGAACGTATAGAAAGAGATACCGATAGGCAAAACGATATTAGGCACCGGTATGCCTAGACCGAACCAATTGTTAAGATTTTCCACAAAGAACGCCGTATACTTGAAACCGAACAGCACTCCAAGGTTAAAGACAAGCGACCATGCAAGCGCCGCTTTTGCCTGCCAGCCTTCGGGGTGTTTTTCTATCACCCGACCATTTATGTAGTCCACAAGGGAGGAAACTATGAGGATACTCACCCAGACAGGCTCGCCCCATGCGTAAAAGATAAGTGAAAACACCACCAGCACTGCATTTCTTATGGCTGTACTGCGTGTGATAAAATAGCATATCAGGCACACAGGCAGGAAAAAATACAAGAAAAATAGATCTGCAAATACCACAACAAAACTCCTAACAAAAATTGATAAAACAGCCATTGTCGGCTTATTCCGACAAAAGGCGATACACATCTAAGTATATCACTGAACACACTAAAAGTCAATTAAAACAGAGGTCTGCGGAAAGTTTTTCGGTTATGCACAAAAAAAGCCGCACAAATTGTACGGCTTAGAAATATCTAAAAATCATGTGCAAGTGACCGATAACGGGCAAACAATGTCCGCCCCTACAGAAAGTCACGCATTTACGCTGTTTAATACTTTATTTTCAGGGTCTTGCCCGGAACGCTCACGCCGTCTGACAGAGTGATAGGGAGCTTTTGCTCCTCAGAGAAGCCGATAGTTTCGCCGTCTTTAAGCTCAACGCCCTCAGAAAGCACATACTCGGAGATAGAAAGCAAAAATCCAAGCAGGTCGTTGGGCTGTTTTGGAGAGTCAACTATCTCCATTTCCTCATATCCGAAAAATCTCATGCCTGATGTGAAAGCGCAAAGACCTGTTTTAGCAAGATACATACCTGTGTAGATAAGAATAGGCATCGGATACTCGCCATCTTTGATAGTTTCGGCAAAGTTCACATAGAAATTCTTCTCATAAACTGTCGGGTCTTTATAGATACCGATAGCGTTATCGAGCTTGAGCAGAGAGCTTGCCACTTTTGCAAAGAGGATAGCCTGCTCAACAGCGCTTGTTTTATTCATTACAGCGAGCATAACGTGCGCCTGATGCTTAGCGACCTCGTTTGCGCCCTCTTTCCAGAGAATATTATACTTTGCCGCATTTTCAGCTTCCTTGTTAGGAACTGGGTTAGGCATAAGTGAGCAAGCGACCACCATATCGCCAACCTTGAATACCATAGCGTTGTCTTTTACATCGTCCTGCGGAACGATGTTCCAATCGTCTTTCAGAAACTTTTTAAATCTGAGCCAATCCATGTTAGCGTCTGTGTAGAGAACGAAGCCTGCAAGGACGTTGCCTTCCTTTTTATCGTCCTTGGTTTCCTGAACGTTTTTGTTTTCTTCTGACATTTTGTTACCTCCATAAGATAAAGTCTGTTGAGGTCATTATAGCACACTTGGGGAGAAAATGCAACAGGGGGAGGTAAATGAGGAATGAGGAGTGAGGAATCATGGTATCGCCTGCGGCGATGATTTTTTTGTAGGGGCGAACAGCGTTCGCCCGTTGATTTAACACTTTTACGACATACTGGTGCGACCTTTGGTCGCCCGCTTGTTTTTTTGTCCTTTCTTTATCGCCCTTCCCCTTAAAAATTTGTATACCATGTACCTGCACAAAAACGCCGTTCCGACTTCTCGTCAGAACGGCGTGATTATTATTCTGTTACCGCTGTTTCCTCAGCCTGCTGTGTTTCAGGCTCGTTGAAAGGCAGCTTCACTGTTATGGCAGTTCCCTTTTCAAGCTCGCTTTCAAGGGATATCTCACCGCTGTGATATGCGACTATATGCTTTACTATAGAAAGCCCTAAGCCTGTGCCTCCTATCTTCTTGGAACGGCTTTTATCAACTCGGTAAAAACGTTCAAAGATTCGGCTTTGATGTTCGTCGGATATGCCTATGCCTGTGTCGCTGAACACTGCCACGGCTTTGCCGTCCTCTATGCCGACCGTTACATTCAGGCTTCCGCCCTCATGATTGTACTTTATGGCGTTGTCCATGAGATTTAAAAACAGTTCTGTGATATAGCTCTGATTGCCGTATATCTGAACAGGTTCGCCCTCAATGGTCATTGTGACCTCTCTATTATCTGCCTTGTGACGGAGTATCTCCTCTACGTCATGGGCGGTTTTCAGCAGGTCTATTTTATCAGACAAAACGTGTTCCTGCTCTTCTATCTGGGAAAGCCTGATAATATCGTTTATAAGATACAAAAGTCTTTCGCTTTCACGATATATCATACCGCCGTATTTCTTCACGTCCTCTTCCTTGGTGAAAATGCCGTTTTCAAGAAGCTCGCCAAAGCCTTTTATGGTGGTAAGCGGAGTTTTAAGCTCGTGAGATACGTTGGCTGAGAAGTCACGGCGTATCTGCTCGCTTTGTATCTCCTCTGTTACGTCAACAAAGAAGATTATGATACCAAAATCAAGGGTGTTTTCGCTGTAGACCTTATTTGCAAAGGTACGGTAAAAACGGCTTTTTTCTGTGATGATACCTTTTGCTGCACCGCTTTCCTTGGCTTCTTCAAGCAGACCTATTATCTGCTGATCGTTTGTCATATGGTTTATCTTGGTATGCTCCGTAGGATCAAAGCTGTTGCCAAGAATTTTCAAGGCGCTCTTATTTACCGAAAGCACTGTCATGTCCTCGTCAAGAAGTATCATGCCCTCAACCATATTTTCAGTGATAAGTGATATTTTTTCTCTCTCTGCCTTTATTTTATTCATGTTCTTATGTATTCGTCCCATAAGAACGTCTGCATTTTTTATGATAGGTTCAAGTTCTTCATAAGGCGTTTCAAACTGACCGATATTCTCGTTCCTAAGATCAAGCTGTTTTACAAGGGAATTTATCGGCTTTATCATGCTTTCTGAAAGCTTTATGGAGATTATGGTGGTGATAAAGATTATTCCTCCTGCGAACACCACCAGCATTGGTATCACTGCAAGGAACACCCCTGCAAGGTTTTCCTTATCTGTAGAAAATCTCAGCACGCCACTGTCATATTTTATGGCATAATAATATGTAGTATATCCAAGGGTCTTGGAAAATCTTGTGGATTCGCCATCGCCATTTGCCATAGCCTCTTTGAACTCTTCACGGTCGGAGTGGTTTTCCATTTTGGCGGGATCTGCTTCAGAGTCATATTTTACATTGCCCTGTGCGTCGATAAAGGTGACACGGACATCATATTCTACTGATCTTTCCAAAATATCAGCCATTTCTGAGGGTTTATTGTTTCCTGCGGCAACGAGTTTTGCAGCGGATTTAAGCTCATTTTTAGTGAAACGCTGATAGGTAGAATATCCAAGAGAGCCTGCTACTAAAAGGAAAAACAGCACTGTACATGAAACAAGTATCGTCATGACTTTATAGAGTTTTTTCTGCATATGCTGTTCCTCCTTATCTGAAAATTTTTATATTTTGTAGCCTATGCCACGGACTGTTTTGATAAGATCAGTACAGCCTGCGGCTTCTAGCTTTTGTCTGAGGGTCTTGATGTGCATATCAACAGTTCTTGTTTCCCCTGCAAACTCATAGCCCCAGACCATTTCCATAAGCTTATCACGGCTCACGGCTATGGACTTATGGCGCATAAGATACATCAAAAGCTCAAATTCCTTATAGGTCAAAACGACCTCCTGACCGTTATATGTACAGATACGTCTTGATGCGTCAAGGGATACGCCCTGTTCTTCTATTACGTCAGCCTCGGCGTTCTGCTTGCCTGCACGTCTTAAAACGGCTTTTATTCTTGAAAGCAGTTCCATTACGCCGAACGGCTTTGTTATATAGTCGTCTGCGCCCATTTCAAGACCTGACACCTTATCAAGCTCGCTTGATTTTGCGGTAAGCATTATAACAGGAACGTCCTGAGTGTGGCTGTCTTTTTTGAGCTTTGAAAGTATGGAATATCCGTCCTCGTCAGGAAGCATTATGTCAAGAAGCACCAGCGAAGGCTCATTGTTTCTTATCTCTTCATAAAACGGTTTTGCTTTTGGAAATGCTTTCACCTCATATCCGCCTGATTTAAGCGCGCAGGATATAAGCTCTCTTATTCCGTCATCGTCTTCTACACAATATATAAGTGCCATAGATCTTACCCCTTTTCGTTAAAACTCTTTAGCAGGCAGAGCGTATTTCTCGCTGTAGCGTTTGACCTGTCCGTCAAAGCCCTCGCCTGAATTTTTAAGCATCTGAACATACTCGTGGACGTCAAAGCTTTCGTCGTTTTCCTGTATAAGGCAGACCGCTATATTTGAGCAATGGTCTGAAACTCTTTCCAAATTTGTGAGCAGATCGGAGAACACAAAGCCCATTTCTATGGTACACTCGCCTGTTTGAAGCCTTTTTACATGGCGGTTTTTAAGCTTTGTTCTTATCTTATCCACCACTTCCTCAAGCGGTTCAACTCTTGTGGCAAGCTCCAGATCGTGCTTTTCAAAAGCTTCCATGGCGATATCCAAAACATCTCTTACGGCACTGCACATAACTTTTACTTCGGCTGTTGCCTGTGATGTGAAATTCAGATCCTTCTGCTGTTTTTCCTCGGCAACGGACACCATGTTCATGGCGTGGTCGGAGATACGCTCAAAGTCGCCTATAACATGAAGTATAGTTGAAACTGACTGAGAATCCTTTGCAGAAAGATCTCGGCTTGAAAGCTTTACAAGATATGTGCCGAGTCTATCCTCATAGAGATCGACGGCTGCTTCATTTGCGGCTATCTGCTCTGCCTTTTCCTTATCGTACTTATCGACGCAGATGCTCATTGCCATGTCTATGCTTTCTTTTGCTATCTCGCCCATGCGGTTTGTAAGCTCTCTGCACTTTTCAACTGCAAAAGACGGTGACTGGAGAAATCTTTCATCAAGAAGCTTGAACTGCTCTTCGATATTGTCCTTATTTCCCTCCCCCTCTTTGTCTTTGACAGTGAGGTAGGCAAGCTTTTCAAGGACTTTGATAAATGGCAGAAGTATGATAGATGTTGACAGGTTGAATATAGTATGCACAATAGCTATCTCCTTTGCGCCCACAACTCCGTCAACGAACGAGAAGCCGATAAAGGCATTGAGCAGATAGAACACTGTAAGGAAAAGCACTGTTCCTATTATATTAAAATAGAGGTGGACAACTGCAACACGCTTTGCGTTTTTGCTTGTGCCTATTGATGAAAGCAGTGCTGTTACGCAAGTACCTATATTCTGTCCTAAAATTATAGGAAGCGCTGAACCGAAGGTTATTGCACCTGTGGCTGAGAGAGCCTGAAGGATACCAACGGAAGCAGATGAGGACTGGATGATAGCGGTAAGAAGTGCGCCAGCCAGAACGCCCAGAATAGGGTTTTTGAACCAGAGAAGCATTTCTGCGAACTCAGGAACGTCTTTAAGAGGTGCGACTGCACCGCTCATTGAGTCCATTCCGAACATGAGCACTGCAAAGCCTACGAGTATAGATGCGATATCCTTTTTCTTATCGTTTTTTGAGAACGTCAGCATTGCAACGCCTATTATCGCAAGGATAGGCGAGAACGAGGACGGCTTGAGCATTTTTATAAGAAAGCTGTCACCGTTAAGTCCTGACAAAGACAATATCCACGCTGTTACGGTAGTACCGATATTTGCGCCCATTATAACGCCTATGGCGGAATGGAGCTTCATGATGCCTGCGTTTACAAAGCCCACCAGCATTACTGTGGTGGCTGAGGAGGACTGAATGACCGCTGTTACAGAAAGTCCAAGCAACATTGCCTTGATAGGGTTTGAGGTGAGCCTTTCAAATATTTTTTCAAGCTTTCCTCCTGCGAGTTTTTCCAGCCCGTTACCCATTACATTCATTCCGTAAAGGAACATTGCAAGACCGCCTATAAGGGTCAGAACATTAAAAATCGTCATACTGACACTCCCTGATAATAATTTTACACTATTGTTACAATGTTTACAATGAACATTATACAACATAATTGTAAAATAACAAATCAGGCTGAGTAAAATCTGAGTAAAATCGTACAAGAAGAGCAAAAAGGCGGTATTTCCGCCTTTTATCGTGATATTTTACATGATTCTTTCTGTTTTATGGACGCCTGTTACGGAGAATACCACCCATTCTGCGATATTTACCGCATGGTCACCGATACGCTCGAAGTATTTTGCCACCATGAGGGTATCTATGGCTTTTTCACCGTTTGCCTTATCGGCTGCTATCTCGTCGATTATCTTATCCTTAGTCTTTACAAAAAGCTCGTCTATTTTATCGTCTGAGCTTATGACCTTCTTTGCAAGCTCCTCGTCATTGTTCACATAGGCGTCGATAGCGTCGTTCACCATTTGTGTGGCGGCTCTTGCCATTTCACTGATATCGCTAAGATCCCATTTCTGCTTTTTCTTTATAAGCCGGATATTCAGATCTGCAATATCTGCTGACTGATCGCCAACACGCTCGATATCGGTTATCATTTTAAGTGCAGCGGACACACGTCTGAGATCCTCGGCAAAAACAGGCTGCTGCTGCAAGAGCAGGTTAAGACAGATCCTCTCTACCTCACGCTCCGCCTCGTTTATCTTGGCGTCAAACTCCACCGTTTCACGGGCAAGCTTTGTATTCTGCTCTTCAAGAGATTTTATTGACATTGCGATTATCTGCTCTGTCATTGCTGCCATAGAAAGCAGCTTTTTGTTAAGCTCGCTGAGCTTATTGTCAAAATTCGCACGCATAGATATTTCTTCCTTTCACCTATATTTCCAAAGCGTTTATCCGAAACGTCCTGTGATATACTCGAGAGTTTTCTGTTCCTTAGGATTGGAGAAGATACGCTGAGTTTCGTCGAACTCGACTATCTCGCCATGGAGGAAAAAGGCTGTTTTATCGGATATACGGGTCGCCTGCTGCATATTATGGGTGACGATAACGATAGTGTAATTCTTTTTAAGCTCTGTGGCAAGCTCCTCTATTTTGATAGTGGAGATAGGGTCAAGGGCTGATGTAGGCTCGTCCATAAGAAGCACCTCCGGCTTTACGGCGAGTGCTCTTGCGATACAGATACGCTGCTGCTGTCCGCCTGACATACCCAGGGCTGACTTTTTAAGTCTGTCCTTTGTTTCGTCCCACACGGAAGCCTGACGGAGAGTTGTTTCGACTATCTCGTCAAGGTCGGCTTTTTTCTTTATGCCGTGAGTTCTTGGGCCGTATGCGATATTATCGTAAATAGACATCGGGAAGAGGTTTGGTTTCTGGAAAACCATTCCCACACGCTTTCTAAGCTCGGTTATTTCCATATCTTTATAGATATTCTCCCCGTCAAGGGTAAAATCGCCTGTTATCTTACAGCCCTCTACAAGGTCGTTCATACGGTTGAGGGACTTAAGAAGAGTAGATTTTCCGCAGCCTGAAGGGCCTATGAATGCGGTTATCTCCTTTTCGGCTATGGACAAGTTTATATTTTTGAGAGCCTGAAAATCTCCATAAAAGAGATCGCAGTTTTTCACCTGCAGTTTTGGCTGTGTCATTTATTAGTTTCCTCCTTTGGAAAGCTTTCTGGCAACAAGGGACGCAAGTCCGTTAAGAAGAAGTACAACTGCCAGCAGGACAACTGCTGTAGCGCTTGCTTCATTCATATAAAGTCCCTCGTTTGAAAGTGAATACATATGGATAGAAAGGGTACGTCCTGAGTCTGTAAGGCCTGCATACTTGGCGATAGTTCCTGCGGTATAGATAAGGGCGGCTGTTTCGCCGAAAATTCTTCCCATTGCAAGGATAACGCCTGAGAGGATACCGCTTATTGAAGGAGGCAGAACGATAACGAAGATAGTTCTGAGCTTTCCTGCGCCAAGTCCGTAGCTGCCCTCACGGAAGCTGTCGTCTACAGATTTCAGCGCTTCCTCGGTAGAACGGATTATGAGCGGAAGCACCATTATCGCCAATGTGCAAGCGCCTGAGAGCATTGAGAGCTTCCAGTTAAGGGCAAGCACAAAGAACATATTTCCGAAAAGTCCGTAGACTATGGACGGGATACCTGAAAGTGTTTCTGTAGTAAGTCTTATGACTCTGACGAATTTATTGCCTTTCTTTGCATACTCAACGAGATATATTGCGCAGAATATGCCCAGAGGTGCGGCTATTGCCAGGGACACCAGAAGCATTTCAAAGGTGTTCACGATAGCGGGGAGCATTGACACGTTCTCGGTGGTATAGGTCTTTGCGAAAAGGGACGGTTTCAGATAAGGAACGCCCTTTATCACCACATAGCCCACGATAAGAACGAACACGCTTATGGTAAGCACAACTGCTATTTTGGTTAAGATATTAAACACCAATGACATGGGGTGTGTTTTATAGGTTTTCATTCTGTCTGACATTTTTATCACCCTTTATCCTTTCTGTTTGTGACAAGGTTAAAGCAAAGGTTCAGAAGAAGAATGAACACGAACAGCACAACGCCTGTTCCGATAAGGGCGTCATAGTGAAGTCCCTCGGCATAGCTCATTTCGATTACGATATTGCCTGTGAGGGTACGGACGCTGTCCAGGAGGGAATGCGGAATGATAGTGGAGTTGCCTGCTATCATGATAACTGCCATTGTTTCGCCTATCGCTCTGCCCACTGCAAGGATAACGCTTGCGAGTATGCCTGACTTTGCGGCAGGGAAAACGACTGTTGCAACTGCTCTTTCGTGTGTTGCGCCAAGGGCGACTGCGCCCTCATAGTAACTGTCAGGAACGGCTTTAAGTGCGCTCACGCTCATGCCCACGATAGTAGGAAGTATCATGATACCGAGGATAATGGAAACTGTAAGCACGCTGTTTCCTGTGCCGCCGAAAAGGTTTCTTATGATAGGAACTACAACTACCATGCCGAAAAAGCCGTATACAATGGACGGTATGCCTGCAAGAAGATTTATTGGAGGCATGAGCCACTTGAAAAGCTTTTTATGACAGAATTTTGCCATAAATATCGCTGTTAAAAGTCCAATCGGCACACCAATTATTATTGCTCCTGCGGTGCAGTAGAGAGAGCCGACTATCATAGGGAAGATACCATATGAAGCAGGGACGTTTCTAGGACTCCAGTCTGTTCCGAAGAGGAAGTTTCCCACGCCTATTTCGGCGATTGCAGGACAGCCTTTAGCGAACATGAAGATACATATTACTATTACTGCCGCAACTGAAACGCAGGCGCAAAGGAAAAACAATGCTTTCATCGCTTTCTCAAGCAGGTGGGAACTTTGTTTTGCTGTTGGCTTCTGAGCGGCTGTATTCGCTGCCACCGCTGTGTTTTCCGTCAACGTAATTATCACCTCTGAAAATTTTTCACTTGTTTTTTTGCTCAGACAAAGGGGGCGACAATTTGCTGTGCCGCCCAAAGTTTTGTCTTGTGCAAATCTTTATGGAGAATTAACTTGATAGCTTATTTGCTTTCGTCAGACCATGTTGTCTTTGAGCCTGTATAGATAGCCTTTATCTCGTCCATTGTGATATCTTCAACTGCGTTATCCTTATTTACGATAACTGCGATAGCGTCCTGAGCGATAGTTACAGACTTGATACCCTGTGAAAGCTCGTCGTCTGAGATATCTCTTGAAGCCATACCGATATCAGATGTGCCGTTGATAGCATCCTTGATACCTGTTGAGGAGTCTGACTGCTGAACGTCTACTGTTACGTTTGTGTTTGCCTTCTGATAAGACTCGGCGAGCTTTTCCATAACCGGTGTTACTGATGATGAACCGCTGACTACTACCTTACCGGAAGCGTTGTTTGAAGCGTAAGCTGCTGCGCTCTTGTCGATCTTTATGTAGCCTGCCTTTTCGATGATATCCTGACCCTCGGAGCTGAGGATATAGTTCTCAAAGTCCTGAGCGGCGTCTGACAGCCCGTCTTTAACAGCGATATTGAAAGGTCTTACTATTTTATAATCACCGCTTTCGATAGTTGCTGTTGAAGGCTCAACGCCCTCTACTTTAAGAGCCTTTACTGTATCGTTCAGTGAGCCGAATGAGATATAGCCGATAGCGTTCTTATCTCCTGACACCTGAGTAAGCACAACGTCTGTTGACTTACAGATAAGGGCATCTTTCTTTGTGTTATCGGTCTTGTTGCCGTTAGAGTCTTTTTCCTCGATACCTGTCAGCTCGATGAATGCGCCTCTTGTTCCTGAGCCGTCCTCACGGGAGATAACGGTGATCTTATCTGAGCTTCCTCCGCAGCTTGCGAGCATTGTGGCTGCAAGTGCAACTGATGTAAAGATCGCTGCCAGTTTTGATGTTCTTGTTTTCATGATATAAAACCTCTTTCTTATACTTGCCCTTTGGGCTTTTTGATTTGCACCTTTTCTCTCTGCACCCTGTGTGCAGGTCTTCATGTTATTTCTATTCAGGTGATATACTTATGATACATCAGCATTGTAAAATCAGTAACCGAAGTAAAGTAAAGTCATTGTAAGATGTTTGCAAAGGAATTTACACACAAAAACGGGCTTTACACTGCTATGCACAATGTAAAATACGTTTGTATAAACAAAAAAGTGCGTCCTCACAAGGAAAACGCACTTTGTAAAATCGGTGATATTCTATTTAAAATCAGTAGCTCTGTACAAGTACAACTGAGCCGTCTGCCTTATTATATGCGGCGCTGTAGCCATGACCGTCTTCTGTAAAGACGTAATAGTACATGAAGCCTGCGTCCTCAGTTCTGTATTCATATGAAGACACCTTGCCGTCTATCTGAGCTGTGATAGCGGCGACAGCCTTTGCAGAATCTCCGCTCTCGGCTGATGTAGTTGTTGTAGTTTCGTCAGGCTTTGAGTCTGCTGTAGTTGTGGTAGTTGTTGTAGTTTCTGTATCTGAGGCAGTTGTTGTGGTAGTTGTCGTTGTTTCTGTATCAGGTGCAGAGGTTTCGGTGGCTGGTGTTGAGCTTTCGTCAGCCGGCTGTGAGGTAGTGGTATTTGTGTCGGTAGAAACTGCACTGCTCTCGGTATCGACGAACACGCCTCCCTTACTGTCGTCATCAGCGGCAACAGTTGTTTTTGGCTTTGTAGTAGTAGTGGTCTTATTATTTGTTCCGCCAAAGCCGAAGATCTTATAGCCTGCAACTATAGCAAGAATGACCACCACAAGTATACCCACTGTGATAGTGGCAGTAATTGCAAAGAGCTTCTTTCTGGAAGCGTCATCGTTATCCTCTGTATCATCATCGGAATAATCGTTTTCATCGTCAGGATAACCGCCATTATCATAATTATCCTGATAATTCTCAGAGCCGTCATTATTATCATGGCTATCAGCTATTGGTGTGGAGAAAAACTCTGTAGGCTCTTCCGGCTGTTTAGGCACAGTAAAGGCTCTTGTTTTCTCTTCATACTCCTGTGCCTCCTGCTTTGTGAACACTCTTGTTCTGTCAGCATCGTCAGCAGAGGTGAAATTCTGCTCCTCCTGCTTGCTGTCTTCCGTAACAGGCGTGCTTTCGTCTATAAGCAGGTTATGGCAATACTTACAGAGTATTGCTTCTTCGGATATTTCCTTATGGCAAAAAGGACATTCCTTTGTTTTCATTTTTACTTTCCTCCCGAATATTATCTGTTAAGTATAATGATAACACAAACCATTTTAAAAATCAACAGGTTTCACCAAAATATCATCAAATTATACCATTCTTTTAAAAAAGGCTCTTTTATGGACATTATTTTTGATGTTTTCGTATGATATCACGGTATAATTTGTTGAATAATGATATTTGTATCGCTTTTAAGCGGGGTATAATTGTGCAAGTATACAAAGTGATAAAAAACCTATTGACAAAACGGGCATTGGGGAGTATAATAATTAAGCTGTTTGATGACGCAGACAAATGCTTCACAGAAACATCTATGAAGCTCAAGGCACACAAAGCTTGGAACTTTTCCGTGGCTGGAGACTTTTCCCCACCGTGTGCAACGTCAACTACGAGGCGTAACTCAGTTTGGTAGAGTGCTTGGTTTGGGACCAAGATGCCGCAGGTTCAAGTCCTGTCGCCTCGACCACTTTATTAAAAAAAATGAAAACAAAATAAAAAATGCTTGACAAGTGCTTGGAGATATGATATAATAGATATCGTCAGTTCGACAGATCAAGCAATACAAGCTGGTGTAGCTCAGTTGGTAGAGCAGCTGATTTGTAATCAGCAGGTCGGGGGTTCGAGTCCGTCCACCAGCTCCATTATTTTGTTTTCATTCATATGGGAGAATTCCCGAGTGGCCAAAGGGGGCAGACTGTAAATCTGTTGCTTCTAGCTTCGGTGGTTCGAATCCACCTTCTCCCACCAAAAAGCTCGCAGACTTCTGCGGGCTTTTTTTGTTTTATAAATATATATTAAGTTATGATGCTGTTAATGATACTGTTTATATAAAAATCGAATATTTGATTTTGTTGGTAAAAAAAGATAAAATCGCTTTACAATTAAATGAATTTATGGTATGATTATACCAATAACTATTAGGAGGCTTTTAATATGTCTATTAAGCAATTAACCCAACATCAAATAGATTGTGGAAAAGTAATGCTCTCTTTAATTGCTAATGGGGAATATACAATCGAGTATGGTCAACTCAGCAAATTAACTGGTCAAAGCACAAGATTAATTGGCTCTGATATTGGTGAGTTATCAAAACATTGTTATAGATTAGGCTTGCCATTGATTTCAGTAATGGTAGTGAACAAAGAGACTCATTATTGTGGATCTGGCTTTTTTGATTTGTGCAATGAACTGAATGTTCACCCTGAATATAAATCGAAAATGGCTAAGATGTTTGATATTTGCATGAAAGAAGTCAAAGAATGTTCTGAATGGTACAAACTAGCTGATTATATGGGCATACAGGTTAACGGATTAAGACCATTTGAAGATCCAATAATAAAGTCTGCTCAAAAAGAAAGAATTGAAGGGTCTTTAGTTCAAGTAAATGCAACTGTGTATGAACGTGATCCAAAACTCAGAGAAGAATGTTTGCGTATCCATGGTACTAGCTGTAAAATTTGTGGCTTTAATGCGGCAAAGATATATGGCAACGAATTTGCTGGCAGAATCCATGTTCATCATATTAATCCTCTTGGAGAGGTAAAAGAAAAACATATGGTAAATCCAAAGACTGACCTAATACCTGTATGTCCAAACTGTCATATGATACTTCATTCCAAAAATGACGGAGTATATTCACCTGAAGAAGTGAAAAATATGCTAAATAAAGATAAACAGTAAACATAATATTTATTCAATCGCAGTCAAGCGAAAGTTTGACTGCGATTGAATTTTAATATACTTCCCCTATTTCTTCTTCAAAGGCAAATCGTCGCTTGCTTTGAAATTGTATACCGGTTTCATAATGTCGATAACATCAACAGAGCTTTGAATAACATCTATTATATCGTCAAGTGACAAAAAGGCGCTGTAAAAAAAGCGCAATAAAGCCCGTGGATTCCCTCAATATGGAAGCCCACGGGCTTTAATATATCACACAGCAAAAAAGAACTATCTAATCTTGAAAAAAGGGTACAGCAAACACA
>NZ_LARF01000158.1:0-308 GCF_000980385.1 Ruminococcus sp. N15.MGS-57 | reverse complement strand
CCAATCGAACCCGGAGATAGCTGGTTCTCCTCGAAATAGCTTTAGGGCTAGCCTCATGAGAGTCTTATGGAGGTAGAGCACTGAATTGCCTAGGGGGCGTCAAAGCTTACCAAAGCATATCAAACTCCGAATGCCATCAAGATGATTCATGGGAGTCAGACCATACGAGATAAGTTGGATGGTCAAAAGGGAAAGAGCCCAGACCTACAGCTAAGGTCCCAAAGTGCGTGTTAAGTGGAAAAGGATGTGGGATTTCGAAGACAACTAGGATGTTGGCTCAGAAGCAGCCATACATTCAAAGAGTGCGT
>NZ_LARF01000157.1:0-310 GCF_000980385.1 Ruminococcus sp. N15.MGS-57 | reverse complement strand
GTACTATACGCTATCGGTCACTGGGTAGTATTTAGGGTTGGAGGGTGGTCCCCCCATATTCCGACCAGGTTTCACGTGTCTGGCCGTACTCTGGATCCTGCGCAGCTGTCAGAATTTTTACTTACGTGACTCTCACACTCTTCGGTTGGCCTTCCCATGCCATTCTGTTAACTCTTCCAGTCTTAAAAGCAGTCCGTACCCCGAAAGGATTTCTCCTCTCGGTTTGCCCTCTTCCGCGTTCGCTCGCCACTACTTACGGAATCTCGTTTGATGTCTCTTCCTCGCCCTACTTAGATGTTTCAGTTCAGGC
>NZ_LARF01000041.1:0-18026 GCF_000980385.1 Ruminococcus sp. N15.MGS-57 | reverse complement strand
CCCCACTGCTGCCTCCCGTAGGAGTCTGGGCCGTGTCTCAGTCCCAATGTGGCCGATCAACCTCTCAGTCCGGCTACTGATCGTCGCCTTGGTAAGCCGTTACCTTACCAACTAGCTAATCAGACGCGAGCTCATCTTTCAGCGATAAATCTTTGATAATCAAATCATGCGGTTCAATTATGTTATGCGGTATTAACGATCGTTTCCAATCGGTATCCCCCTCTGAAAGGCAGATTGCTCACGTGTTACTCACCCGTCCGCCACTAGATCAGAAAAGCAAGCTTCTCTTCTCTCGTTCGACTTGCATGTGTTAAGCGTGCCGCCAGCGTTCGTCCTGAGCCAGGATCAAACTCTTAATTAAAGTTGTATATCAAAAGCATTTCTGCTCTTGTTATCCTGTTTCAGTTCACTTCACTGAACGTACATTTCTTTTACGTCTTTATGTTAGACCTTTAATTCTTTTTCTCAAAAGAATCTCTCAAGGGTTTCGTACTATTCGTCTTTGTTCAATTTTCAAGATGCTGTTTCGTTACACTCTTTTGTGTCGTGCAACTTTTACATTATATCACACTTTTTATCTTTTGTCAACCCCTTTTCTGAAGTTTTTCAAAAAAGTTTTTTGGCTTCCGATTTTTTCGTGCTTTCTAATGCGCTGTCTTAAATCAGCTTATCTATTATATCATATTAGCTAAGCTTTGTCAAGACTTTTCTTTGTGAATTCTTTATGAATTCGTTTGAACTCTTTTGTGAAGTTCTTTTTGAGCTACTCCTCAGGTCTCTTCTGTTCTCCCGAACCTTTTACCTTCGTTTCGCTTCTTCCTCTATCGCTCTCTCTCGAGGCGACTTGTTTATTCTATCACTTTTATGCTATTTTGTCAAGCGTTTTGTACCGTTTCTATGTTTTTTATAGATATTTTCATTATTTTGCACAGAAACAGTACAAAACTTACACAATATTGACGATCAGAAGAACGTCGAATATATCTTTGACTCGCCTACACTATAAACTACCCCGTCATCGAACGCAAATACAACTGTTAAAGTAAAAGTACCCTTGCTGTCTGTAAAAGCTCCGTTCTGAGAATGTACAGTAAGCGTTCTGCATTCATTAGTATAATTAACACCGAATGTCTTATTCACTTCCTCTATAGTCGATCCAGTCTTTATTCCGCCTATAGAGAACTCAGGACAGTTATCCAAAAACAATCCCATGACATCACAATCGCTTGCTTTCGCTTCCTCATAAGTGTTATTGTCAATTGTCATGCTTCCTGAATATCCTGTTGCACCATTACTGAAAAAAGTTTCCATATCATCTTCCGCTATCACATAATTTTTCGGGTCAACGCTCTCAGAATAACCACTTAGACCTGCCGCCCAAAGACCCATATCCGCTACATCACTATACTTTGCAGGGAATGCAAATGCCCTGCCCTTTAATGTCATATCAAAAAGCCTTTCGTCCTGCACATATATCTCAGGGTATACAGGGTCTTTTTCATCGAACTCTATAGGGTCTTCCGTTTCATTTTTGGACGATGTGGTCTCCGATTTGCTGTCGTTTGCATTACTATCTGTATTTTCTGTATTACTATTGTCTGAAATAATTCCGCCATTGTTGTCACTTATGCGGTCATTGTCTGTTATGTGCGTATTTCCACCCGTATTGTTGTTTGTATTATGCGTATCGTCTGTCTTGCTGTTGTCGATCTTTGAATCATGTGTACTGTCGGCAATGCTGTCCTCTGTTTCGCCACCAGCTACTGTCTGATTTCCGTCAGAGCCGTTCCCATTTCTATTTATAAGGTCAGGCGACCAACTGTCATTGTACTGCACTGATGAACTGCCGCTTGTCTTTATGCTGTTTTTATCAGTTTTGCTGTCGGATAAAAACAGACCTGCTCCAACTGCCACGCACAGTGCCGCCGCACATACTCCGCCTATCCACATAGGTTTCCTGCTTACCGCCGCAGTATTTTTGAGCTTATTTTTCAACTCCTCGACCTGCTCTTCATCAGGCTCTATCTGCTCTTTCATGCCTCTGAAAAATTCCTTATTCATAGAAATATCCTCCTTTCAGCTTTTCTTTCAACATTTCTCTTGCCCTTGTAAGCTGCATTCTCACCGTTCCACTGCGTACTTTCATTATCTTTGCTATCTCATCAGTAGACACCTCTTCAAAATAGTAAAGATAGACCACCATTCTGTATTTTTCAGGCAGTTCTGTTACAGCGCAGAAAACATCATTTTCCTCACGGCTTCTGAAAAAGCTTATCTCTTCCTTTCTTTCTTCAAGGGGAACTGTACGCCTGCGCCAGCTTGACAATGTTATCTTTTTGCACTGATTGAGAGTAGTCCTGATAAGCCAGAACTTCTCCTCATCATTGTCCTTGACTGTTATCCCCTTTCGATAAGCTGCAAGAAACACTTCCTGAAAAACATCGTCTGCATCTGCTTTTGAGCCAAGACGTGCTATAGCGATTCCATAAACGGTACTTTTATATTTATCTATAAGCCTGTCTATCTCTGAAGGCGTATTTTTCAAATTGACGTCCATTTGATCACCCCTTTATAATAAATACTTTTTCTCTCCCGAAATGTCACAAAATATAAAAATTTTTTCAAAAGCCGCCTGAGCATATGCCCAGACGGCTCCACCTTCTTTAGAACAATCCCTGCTCCTCTGCAGCAGACGGCACATATTCCTCGTTCTCGATTATATAGTCCACCACTCTGCAATAGAAATCTGTAGGATTCATCTGAATTTTTGATTTTATATAATTTGCCTGCTCCTGATCAGGTGCGTAAAGAGTTATGTCCATAAGCACCATATCATCGTCACAGCAGCGGCAATGCACGTTATAACCACGCTTTGCAGGCTTTATATCAAAGCTTACGTCACGATCGTTTTTAAGCTTGACGAACAGTCTTAGACCTGCCGCATATATCTTATCTCTAAAACTTTTCGGCACAAGTTTTTTGAATTTCTCAGCGCCCTCAATGCCCTTTTCAGTGAGCCGATAGTAATTCGTGCCTTCTATTTCCGCAAGCTCCAGCGTGCCGTTTTCCAACATTCTGCTGACAGCCTCAGTGTACACAAAATAATTCACAACGCCTTCGCCCGTGGCTATCTCAGTAAGCTGATTAGGCGTACAAAGCTGATTTATCTGACCGAGAAAATAAGCCAGAAGTATTTGAACCTCATACACGTCGGAAATGTTCTTCATGTTCTCTGATATATGAGCCTCAGGATTTTGTACCAAGCTATCAATCCTCCTTTGGAAATTTCTCTAAAAATTTGGGTATTCAAGCATATGATTGAGCAAAGCTATATTAACAGCCGCCTCAACACATGGCACAGCTCTTGGAACAACACAAGGGTCATGTCTGCCCTTTACTTCGAGAGTTTCATTTTTCATAGCTGAATAGTCCACAGTTGCCTGCGGTCTTGCTATTGACGGAGTAGGCTTGAAAGCCACTCTAAGTGTGATAGGCATACCAGAAGCTATTCCGCCCAGTATTCCGCCGTGATTGTTTGTCTTTGTCACAACGTGACCCTTATCATTTACATAGAACTCGTCATTATTCTCTGAACCTGTCATTTCCGCCACCTTAAAGCCTGCACCAAACTCAAGACCCTTTACCGCAGGGATACCGAAAATAAGCTGAGCTATAGAGTTTTCAAGTCCGTCAAAGATAGGCGAACCGATACCGGCCGGAACATTGATAGCGATACATTCTATAATTCCGCCAACGCTGTCCTTATCCTTTCTTGCCTTGTCTATCTCCTTTATCATTTCGTTGCCCTGAACGTCGATAATAGTCGGGAACTCCTTTCCACGAACTTCCCTTATCATGTCCTTAGTTGTGTTGATAGGGTCAAAAGCCTTATCCTTTATGCCATGGACTTCTGCAATATGAGCGCCCACATAGATACCTCTTTTTTCAAGTATCTGACCTGCCACTGCTCCTGCAAAGCATAGGGGCGCAGTAAGCCTGCCTGAAAAATGTCCGCCGCCTCTTACATCATTGAAGCCTCTGTATCTCAATGCGCCTGTATAATCAGCGTGGCCTGGTCTTGCAAGCCTTGAAAGATTTGAATAATCCTGTGAATGCTGGTCTGTGTTGGCTATAAGCGCACAAAGAGGAGTACCCGTAGTCTTGCCGTTGAAATAGCCAGACATTATCTGCGGCATATCCTTTTCTTTTCTCTGTGTAGAGGTCTTGTTCTGTTTAGGCGCTCTTCTTGCCATAAATTGATATATCTTGTCAAGGTCGATGCTCTCCCCCGGCGGTACATTATCCATAACAACGCCTATTGCAGGGCCGTGGCTCTCACCGAAAACGGTAAAGCCTATATTGTTGTTCCATGTTGATGACATTTTACTTCCTCCTGTCAGCTTATAAAGCCTGTATAAATAACGGCAGATACCCGCCAGATCAGTACAAATTTTTGTACTAGCCCGCGTTAAGGCTCACGGCTTATCTCTCCTCCGATGCTCTCATATACCTCAAAGAAATCGGGATATGACTTGCTGACGCACTCCGCACCGTTTATCTTCAGTGGTGAAGTACATCTTGTGGCAGCCACCGCCATTGACATTGCGATCCTGTGGTCGTTGAAGCTGTCAACTTCTCCGCCATTCAGTGAGCCAACGCCCTCTATCTCCAATCCGTCCTCAAGCTCAGTTACCTTTCCGCCAATTGCGTTAAGGCACTGTGAGATAGCCGATAGCCTGTCGCACTCCTTTATCCTAAGACGTGCGGCATTTCGTATATAGCTTTTTCCCTCGCAGAAGCTTCCAAGTACCGTAAGAACAGGCACAAGGTCTGGTATATCCGAACAGTCGAGGTCAAAAGGCTGCAAACCGCCATTTTTATTATACACTATTTTCTCGCATATTTCAACAATTTTTTTATCTCCCTGAAAAGATTTTTCAGAAAGCCCTTCGATATCAATATCACTGCCCAAAGAATTTGCCACCTTGAAGAAAGCCGCCTGAGAATAATCCCCCTCAACTCTGCCGCTGAAAGGCATATAATGCTGACCGCCCTTTACAAAATATCCGTTCTCTGTTTCCTCAACCTGACAGCCATGCTCTCTCAAAGTGCCTAGAGTTATGTCAACATATGGCTTTGACTCCAAATGAGAAGTAAGTATTATCTCGCTGTCCTCCTCAAGAAGCGGCAGAGCAAACAGAAGCCCTGTGATAAACTGAGAAGATATTCCACCGTCAATATAGAACTTGCCCCCTGTGAGCTTCCCATTAGCGGAAAAAGGCATAGTGTTGTCATATTCAAAGCTTACGCCATGCTTTGGAAACTCTTCAAGATATGGTGTGATAGGTCTTTGCGGAAGCCTGCCCCTGCCGATAAACTGAGTATCCACCCCAAGCGCACAAGCAACAGGTATGAGAAATCTCAGCGTTGAGCCGCTCTCACAGCAATCCAAAACTGCGCTCTCAGGAATATCCTTTATGCCCTCTATCACAGCCTTATCGCCGTCAAAATCTATTTTCGCCCCAAGCGCCCTCATGCAATCCATAGTCGCAAGGATATCCACCGAGGGATAAAGATTTGTTATCTCAGAAACGCCATTTGACAGCGCCGCCGCTATCACCATTCTGTGCGCAACGCTTTTTGAGGGCGGAACTGTCACCTGTCCGCTGAGTTTTTTCGGAAATACAGTTATGTTCATCGCTATCCTCCGTTACATCTCTGTGATTATTTCAGCTATCTGCTCCTCGGATATCTCTTTGCCGTACTGATTTTCACCGAAGCACATCATCTCGCCTATTTCTTTTTGGAAAACAAATCTCAGCTTTCCGTCACGGACCTTTTTATCTGTATAAAGCTTTTTCACAAGAGCCTTTCTGTCAATATAGTCAGGTATTTTTGTAGGCAGCTTTGCCCTTTCAAGAAGCTTTTCCACACGCTGTTCATTTTCATGGGATATAAAGCCAAGCTTCTCGCCCAATCTTGACTGTGCCACCATACCGATAGCTACAGCTTCTCCATGATATAGTCTATAATCAGACACAGTTTCGATAGCTCTGCCGACAGTGTGACCGAGATTAAGCACCTCTCTCAGACCCGACTCTCTCTCGTCTTTCATTACCACTTTGTACTTGACTTCGCAGTTTTTCTTTGCGATATACTCGCAGGCTTCACCGTCACATTCAAGCACCTTTTCCACGTTCTTTTCAAGATACTCAAACAGCTCCTTATCACCAAGACAGCCGTGCTTTATAGTCTCCGCAAGACCGCTTGAAAGCTGTTTTTCAGGCAGAGTTTTCCATGTGTCTATGTCGAGATAAACTTTCTTGGGCTGATTGAACAGACCTATAAGATTTGTAGCAAGTGGCGTATCAACGGCAGTTTTTCCGCCAACTGATGCGTCAGCCGCCGCAAGGAGCGTTGTGGCATAATTCACAAAAGGCACTCCTCTGCCGAATGTTCCTGCAACAAAGCCTGCAAGGTCTGTGACAACTCCGCCGCCAACGGCTACCACACAGCAGTCACGGCGAAAGCCTTTTTCAAGCATAGAGTCCTCAACAAACTCTTTCATCTGCCTGGTTTTGGACTTTTCTCCCTCAGGTATCACAAAAAGCTCAGCCTTTAAGCCTGCGGCATTGAGCCTGTCATAAATATCTCTGCCATAGAGATTCACAACGATAGAATCAGTCACAACGGCAAATTTCTTTATCTTCCCCACAAGACCGCCTTTAAGGTCGCTTACCAGCGTATCCTGCAATTTTCTGCCTATTTCTATATCATAAGAATCGTCCACGACCCTTTTAAGCTCGCAGTTGAATTTCATTAATATCAAAACCTTTCAGTACAATCTTTTACACAGCTATCATAAAAGCCTAATTGCCGTCTGAGCATTTCTCGGCGTCTATCGCAAGTGCAATGAGCAATCCTGCCAAAGCATTGCTATCGTCATAAACGTCTATGACATAGGTATCAGTAAGGTGCAAAAGCTCCTTTGACACATACATTATCTGTTCAGCACCGCTATAAACGGAATAGTCCCAGCCGAAAATATCACCATCCACTCTCCAGCCGCAGAAGTCTATGTCGAACTTAGGCTTGAAAAAGGTGAACTCTTTCTTTATACAGCCCATATACTCTCCGCCTATGTATATCTCAAAGGTAGGGAAAATTTTCAGCACCTTTTCTTTCAGCACGCCGACCTTGTTTCCCATGTTGTCGTATATCTCCAGCAAGTGACCCCATGCGAGTCTGCCTTTTACGCTGAAAACTGCGTTACCGTATTCGTCGCACACATCATAGCTGTCAAACCATGAAAAAAGCCTTTGTTTAAGCACAAGTTTCATCGTTCTTCCTCCTTTGTACTTTATCCATTTACAGTCCTAAAACATTATACCACATAACTGAATATTTGTAAAGAAAAAGAGGTGCGAAAACACCTCTTTTTCAATGTCTTGTTTATTCGTTTACATCAAGAGGCTTGCCCATGAACTCGGAAAGTGCCTTAACTTTCTTCATTGTTTCAGCGAACTGTGCAGGAGTAAGTGACTGCGCACCATCGCTCCATGCGTTCTTAGGGTCATTGTGTACCTCTATCTCAAGTGCGTCACAGCCTGCTGTTACAGCGCAAAGTGCCATTGGCTCAACAAGTGAAGCGATACCTGTAGCGTGGCTAGGGTCGACAGTGATAGGAAGGTGTGTTTTCTGCTGGAGCAGAGGAACGGCTGAAAGATCGAGAGTATTTCTTGTGGCAGGTTCGAATGTGCGGATACCTCTTTCGCAAAGGATAACGTTCTGATTGCCCTCAGACATTATGTACTCAGCGGACATGAGAAGCTCCTGAAGTGTTGATGAAAGTCCTCTCTTGAGAAGAACAGGCTTGTCGCTTCTGCCGAGAGCCTTGAGAAGTGTGAAATTCTGCATATTTCTTGCTCCCACCTGAACAACGTCAACGTCAGCAAAGCAGTCAAGATCAGAAAGATCCATGATCTCAGTAACGATAGGCAGACCTGTTATCTTTCTAGCCTGAATAAGAAGGTCGATGCCCTCTTTGCCAAGACCCTGGAATGAATATGGTGAAGTTCTTGGCTTGAATGCGCCACCTCTGAGCATTGTTGCACCTGCTTCCTTTACAGCGATAGCAGTTGTGATTATCTGCTCCTCAGTTTCAACAGAGCAAGGGCCTGCGATGACCTGAAGCTTTCCACCGCCTATCTTTCTGCCTGCAACGTCGATAACAGTATTATCAGGGTGGAACTTTCTGTTAGCATTCTTGTAAGGCTCCTGAACACGCTGTACATTTTCAACACATTCCTTAGCCTGAACTGCTTCTATATCGATCTGAGTTGTGTCGCCAATAAGACCGATAACATTTGAATGAACGCCCTCTACCAGATTCGTCGATACGTGGAACTGGTCGAGCCAGTTCAAAAGCTCTTCTACCTGTTTTTCCTGTGAATTGTTTTTCAATACGATGATCATGTTACTTTCCTCCGAAAATCAAATTTGTATAGGCAATAAAAACAGCCGTGACATTCTTTTACAAGAAAGCCACGGCTTATAATAAACGCATATATAAAAACAGAAACTTCTCTATACGCCTATTCTGATCTCGTCGCTTTCTTCACACGCCAAAAAAACTCGAAGCCATAAAAGTAGCTCAAGCTCATAAAGAAGTATGTAAAGACTGCAGACATGATAACAGTAGACATATTCTGTTTTTTCCTTTCGATTTATTTGTTATTGCTAACCACGTTCATTATACTCTCACAGGCAGGGCTTGTCAATAGTCCTGCCGAGAGTTTACATTTTTTTAACGTTTGAAAAACACTTTATTCTTCATTTTTTACCTTATAGCTTTCCACAAGATGATAGACCTTGATATCCACAAGAGCGTCAAGAACGATACCCTCAGCGGTATAATCCTCGCTGAATATCCTGCCCTCCTGCCTTATGGTGTTCACAAGACCCGCCTTGTCAAAAGGCAAAAGAAGCCTGCATCTTACGCTGTTTTCGGGTAATGCCTTTTGTATAGCCGCAAGCAGGCTGTCAATGCCTGTGCCGTTTTTGGCGGATATCTTCACCGCTTCACCTGATGTGTCAAGCTCGTTTATATAAGGCACTTTGTCGCACTTGTTGAACACTGTCACCACAGGTATTCCCTCACAGCCAAGCTCTTTGAGCAGCTCAAGGGTAACTTTTGCCTGCTCCTCGCAGTCTTCAGCCGAGGCGTCGCACACATGGATTATAACGTCCGCACTTGCCGCCTCTTCAAGAGTGGATTTGAAAGCTTCCACAAGCTGATGCGGCAGACGTCTGATAAGTCCTACCGTGTCAATAAGCGTCACCGACCTGCCGTCAGGAAGCTCTATAGCCCTTGATGTTGTTTCCAAAGTCGCAAAAAGCTTGTTCTCTGCAAGCACGCCCGCTTCTGTAAGATAATTAAGCAGTGTGGATTTGCCCACGTTTGTATAGCCCACTATCGCCGCTGTAAGAACACCGTCTTTCTTGCGACGATTTCTCATAAGCCCACGACGCTTCTCTATCTCCTTAAGCTCGTCTGAAAGTGCCGCAATACGTGTTCTGATGTGTCGCTTGTCAGTTTCAAGCTTCGACTCACCAGGACCTCTTGTGCCGATACCACCGCCAAGACGTGACATATTAGTTCCCATGCCTGCAAGCCTTGGAAGTCTGTATTTGTTCTGTGCTATCTCTACCTGCAATCTGCCCTCACGAGTAGTCGCACGCTGAGCAAAGATATCCAATATGAGCATAGTTCTGTCGATAGTGAAAACACCGCACACGTCCTCGATATTTCTTATCTGTGTGGCTGTAAGTTCGCAGTCGAAAACTATCCTGTCAATATTTTCATTTCTGCATATCTCAGCCATTTCTTCAAGCCTGCCTGAGCCTATGCAGGTACCGCTGTCAAAGGACGGCCTTTTCTGTGTTACTCTCGCTATCACCTCACCGCCTGCTGTTTCTGTCAGCTCTTCAAGCTCGTCAAGGGAAAGCTCCACATCATACGAACCTGTGTCCACTGCCGCAAGCAGCACACGGTCTTTCTTTATTGTGTTGTCAAACATTTCTGCCATATTAATCACTCCTAATGTCTGTTATCAAGCCGCTCTTCGGCTTTTTCAGGCATAAAAAAACACACCCTCAGGCGTGTAACCAAAACGTTATACGGAAGAGTCGGAGCGGCTCGTGCCAATGCACCTGCCTGATATTCGGTTTAATAGTTTCTCACCCATATTCTTGTAATTCTCATGTCATCCGACGCTCCTTTCGTAAAATATGTTTTATTATATCACAGCCATGATATTTTGTCAAGCATAAAAACAAAAAGCAGGCTGCCTTTTTCAGACAGCCTGCAAATGTTATTCATAATCGCTTTTAAGTATGCTCCTCTTATGCTTTTTCTCCTCATAAAGCAGGATATCAGCATGGCTGAGAAGCTCTCCTATCTCAAGCGTGGCACTGCATACGAACGGATAAACGCCTACGCTCGTATGGATTATATATGGCTTATCGGCGGCATATTTAATATTGTATTCTCTTGTGACCGCTTCTATATGATTTCTCATTGACGGGATATCTATTGCGTTATCAAGAAAAGCGCATACAACGAACTCATCGCCACCTATACGACCCACTATCTCGCTGTTGCCAAAAGAGTGTTTAAGTATCTTTGCCGCAGATAGTATAGCAAAGTCGCCCTCCTCGTGACCAAATTTATCATTTATGGTTTTCAGACAGTCAAGGTCGGCAAAGACCATGATAGCCTTTTCACCCTCGTTTTTGTCATTGCTGAGTCTTTTACGAAGCTCCTCAAAAAATCCCCTTCGATTGTAGCATCCCGTCAAAGCGTCCTGCCTTGAAAGATCTCGAAGAAGCTCATTGTTCTCCTTGATCTCGATAAGGCTCTTTTTAAGCTGCTTCTGGGTAACAGCCTGCTGCTTCATCAAGGTTATTATTTTAAGTGCCGCACAAAGTTGAACTGTCACCGACTGCAAATAATTAAAATACTCATGCTTTATCTCACACATCAGTATTCCGTAATGCTCCTCGTTAGAGAACAATGGTGATACCACTAATGTATAACGTCTGTCTGTTGGCAGATACTTATTCGACAACAGCTCTGTATACTTTACAGCCTGCTCTTCATGCGGGAGCTGGATAGCGTCAGAACCATTGTGATAGGCTTTGAGATACATATATTCCGGCGGTTGCCACTTATCTGTACCAAAGTGAATAATGGCAGGCTCGAAGCTGAACAGAAAGCTTGATTCCATATGAAGCCTCGTAAGCTTATCCACAACGGTCTCATATGCTCTGTCATCATAAGCTTCAAATACAAGCATATCCCTTGTGATAGAATTTGCCTGCCATGCAAGAAACTCATTATCCTCAAGTTTTTCCTTACAATAATTCGCATTGCGTTCTGCCAGTATCTTGTATATCTGAATAAAAGTCTGATTTAACTTCAAATGCTTCTCCACGTTATCAAAACGAGAGATAAGCTTTTGCTGAATATACTCAACAGAAGCATAAAGCTCATCAACGTTCACAAACCTAAAAAATTCTTCACTGGCAAGAGTTGAGACCATTTCTAATACTTTGTCTTTTTTGATCTCATTATCAAGATTTTCCTCACGGGCATAATCATCAAGAGCATATATTATCTTGACGTAAACTTCTCGCATTTTCGCAGTTGTTTCACTTGCACTGTATTTATTGAACAAAAACTGGCTCATTCTTCTTGCAAACGCTTCCGGATCATCTGATATGCGACCAAAAGATATGGTCTTTAATTTTGAGTTGCCCTGACAGCCGCAGGAATTTCTTCTTACCATTTCTGAAGAGATCTTATCGTTGTTTATAGCCTTATTTATAACATAGTTCACAGCCTCCTGAACGGCATGATAGCCAAGCTCAGAAGGGTCAGCCTTGACAGTCGTCAAATGCGGATTAAGCTCCTCAGCCACTGGATCGTCATCAAAGCCTGTCACAAGGATATCCTTACCAGGACGTATTCCACGCTCTTCCATAGCCTTATAGCCTGCGATTGCCATCTGGTCGTTTGCAAAAACTATAGCTTCAAGTTCTGGATTATCGTCAATTAGCTTTCCGACTTCGTCAACACAGAATTTTGAAAAATTACCATATGCAACACGCTTTTCGTCATAGATGATACCATTTTCCTCAAGAGTCTCCTTGTAAACGTCAAGTCTTTCAAGGGCATCATCACTTGTTTTAGGTCCGCTTACCATACCTATCTTTTTACAGCCATGCACCTTTATAAGATGTTCTATAGCCTCCTTCATTCCCGTTCTGTTGTCGAGCATGATACAAGGATAACCATCAATATGTGCCGTTATAGTTATAACAGGCGTTCCAGCAAATTTTTTCAAAAACTGAACCTTATGCTCGTTGTCAAGATATGTTCCAAGTGTGCCGATAAGCACAAGCAGAACGTCGAACTTATTTGCCGCCGCCATATCGAACAAAGTATTATACTGATACTCATACACCGTTCTCAGCTTATCGGCATAGACCCCATCTATATATCTGCCTGGAAAAATAACGAGGTCGGCGTCGCACTGCTCTGCGCCTATCATTGCGCCCTCTGCAACCGCATCGTCAAAATCATCTTCAAGGTGGCTCACCAAAAGTCCTATTTTTATACGTCTGCGTTTAGCAGTATCATTCATCATCTCATGATCCTCCGTACAAATCAGCCGTGCTGCTTCAGACGATCTAAAGCAGCGTCACACAAGGCACGCCTATGGGCTTTGCCTTATTTGTTTATCTTGATATCTTTCTTACAGTCGACTACTGAAAGCGTACCATTCGGACTTCCAAGCCACCAGCCATCGCCTGTAAGGAACATTACGTCAAACTGACAGCTTTGTGCTGTCACGTCACCTTTACCTGTTTTATCTCCAACACCTGAAACAGAACCACCCTCGCAATAAAGCTTAAAGACAGTATTTTTAAGCTCACAATCCAGCTCGCCGTCCCTTGTTCCCACACAGTTGAGAGTTCTTCCCTTCATGGAAATGTTGAGTCTGCCATCAAGAATACATATCCTTCCGGTTCCGTTACTCATAACTCCCACTGCAGTCAGGTTATTTCCAGAAAGCTCACAACTCATGTTATAATCTGAAATGCTTATATCAGCACTGCCCTTTACAGCACCAACGCCCACTGACATTCCTGCCGCAAGCTTTAGCCTGCAGCCACAGTTTGATATAGTCACATCTGCGTCGCCGTCGATGCTTCCAATACCAACGCACCTATCACCACTGCAATTTACAGCTATATCACCGCCTGCAATGACAATACCATCTTTGCAGCCTCCTCCGCCTATTCCAACGCACTTGTCGCCATTTGCAGTTATATCAAGAATACCTGTCATTGCGACAGTTATCCTTCCGCAAGGCTGCCTGCTGTCAGTGCCTATTGCATAGCAATCCTTCGACTCTGATCTGACATAAAGCTCACCTGAGCCTACGAGCTCTAACGATGATCCCTCTGGGACATAAATGCCCCTGCCGTCTATATGATCTTCACCGCTGCACACTATCCTTACTCTCGAGCCAGTGCCAAGCTTTATGTTCGGTAGTTCCCCATATGTAGTGAGCCATGCGTTTTTCAAGTGAATGACGCAATCAACACCACTACCAACTGTCACAGACAGAGGCACTGCATGATCGTCCTCAGCCTTTCCTGAAAGAGTAAATGTACCTGTGCCGAGAAAAATGTCAGAATATCTTTTTTTATACATCTCAGCAAGGTCGATAACGTCATTATCCTCAGCGTGGAAGACCTTTTTATCTTTATCTCCAGCCTCGATACTGTAAGCCACTATCTCCTCACGGATATTTTCCGAGATATCGTGGATAAGCACAGGCTTCGGCTTAGAAACATAATAACCCTGAATAAGATCGACGCCGAAATATATCATGGTTTTAAGTTCTTCGCTTGTTTCAACACCCTCTGCAAGTGCGGTATATCCGCTTGAATGGAAATATTCCACCATTTTTGAAACTATCTTCTGAGCCTTAGGATTCTGGTCAATGCCAGAAATGAGAGAACGGTCTATCTTTACCACCTCAGGATCATATCGCAGAAGATTCGATGTATTTGAATAGCCTGTGCCGTAATCGTCAATAGCAAGGCTCATATTGTTCTTTTCAAGACGCACCCTTATTCTATCGAGGTCGTCCTCGCTGATCTCTGTCTGCTCTGTCATTTCGATAACGACCTTTTCAAGAAGTTCGCCATAATCATTGACGATCGCATAAAAATCCTTATCGTCAAGAGCATGAGATGATATTGAATTTATATACAGCCTGCGGTTTTCAAAATCGAGCTGATGCTTGCTGAGATATTTAAGAGTATTTTTCAGTGTAGCTTTCTCTATATCGTAAAGTCTGCCAAAATTTTTAGCACAGTTGAGTATCTGAAGCGGATTGAGTGCTATATTTCCCTTTGTTCTCATAAGCGCTTCATAAGCGACTATCTCGCCTGTTGAAGAACTAACGATAGGCTGAAAATGATATGTAAACAGATTTTTATCAAGAAGTTCTGAAAAAGCCCTGATACTCTCGATATCACTCTTCTGCTTTGCATATTTTTCAGGATCAAAGCAACAAATACTGCCTGCACCCTTTGCCTTAGCTTCATAGAGTGCAAAGCCTGCTGCGTGCATGAGTCTTGCTGGCACTTCAAAGCCGCTGCTTATGCCAGCCGTCACAGACAGCGAATGATTTGAAGACGATCTCACTCCAAATTCATCTGGCAGGCAACACTCCTTCACCGCTTTACGGATATTGTCAGCAAATTCCTCAGGCTTACCTCCAAAGCGTGGAACATATATCCAAAACTGACCGTCTGAATTGAATGCCGTCACAGTATTTTCAGGCAAAACCGCAACAGCCGCCTTAAGTGCCTCCCCTATGCAGTAGTCTGAATCCAACAGCTTCCCTGCTCCATCAAATCTTACAAGAGCAAGCAATGATGAGCGTGTCATTCCATCAAGAAGTCTTACAAGCTCTGATTGTGGTATAATGTCGAGCCCTTCAAAAACACTTTTTGACATATATTCTTTCGACAGATACACTATTCCGGCGGTAATGCCACTTGGAGTGTCAAGAAGTTCTATACACAACGGCAGACCAAGATCTCGTCCTCCGCCGTTCAATGCAACTATATCTCTGAACTTGTCATAATCTGTGTTCTCTCTAAGTCCCATAAGAGCACGACAGTTTTCATCGGCATAAAACTCTCCGCTTTTCTCGTCCATAACAAACCCGCCGATATTGTGCCATATTGAACAAACCTTTCCCCAGACAGCGCCAAAATAGCTTTGCCACAATTTATTTTCCATATCCATGATCTTCACCATGCCTGAATATTCGACTGTGTTCAGACAATCCTTCCTTTGGAGATTTGTTAATTTTTTATATTTTTATAACTAATTATTTATCAAGCCTATTATAACATAATCACGATAAAATTACAATAGCGACTAAGGAAAAGATGTTACAAAATCGTGCATGGAATTTTGTATATCTGTTTGACTTAGCTGGTTTTTGGTAGTATAATATAAGCATACACACAATGGAAAGTTAGGATAAAATGACAGATTTTCGCAATAAGTATTCAGTGCTTCAGGACTTTTTCGGACACTCTCAGTTCAGAAACGGTCAGGAGCAGATAATAGACAGCATACTTGCAGGGCGTGACTGCCTTGGAGTTATGCCAACAGGCGCAGGCAAATCTATGTGCTATCAAATACCTGCTCTTATGTTTGACGGGATAACTATAGTTGTTTCGCCACTCATATCCCTTATGAAAGATCAGGTGAACTCGCTGATACAATCGGGAGTGAGGGCAGCGTATCTGAACTCGTCACTGACGGCGGCACAGTATGAAATGGCTATATCAAACGCCGCCCGTGGTATGTACAAGATAATATATGTTGCACCTGAAAGGCTGATGACAGGATCGTTTCTGTCACTGGCTTCGTCGGTGAAGATATCCATGCTGGCGGTGGACGAAGCCCACTGCGTTTCTCAGTGGGGACAGGATTTCAGACCTTCCTATATGAAGATACCCGAGTTTCTTGGCAAACTTCCCTACCGTCCTATCGTCAGCGCATTCACCGCCACTGCCACCGCAGAAGTAAAAGCGGACATTATCAAAATGCTTGAACTCCGTGACCCTTTCACCATAACCACAGGCTTTGACAGAAAAAATCTCTACTTTGGCGTTTCTCACCCTCATGACAAATACAGTGAAACAGTGAGGATAGTTGAGAAATACAAGGACAACTGCGGAATAATCTACTGCTCTACAAGAAAAAATGTTGAGAGCGTGTGTGAAAAGCTCTGTGCCGACGGCTACAACGCTTCACGCTATCATGCAGGACTTTCTGATGAGGAAAGGCGTAAAAATCAGGACGATTTTATCTTTGACCGTGTCCAGGTCATGGTGGCGACCAATGCTTTCGGCATGGGAATAGACAAATCAAACGTGAGCTATGTAATACATTATAATATGCCTAAGAATATTGAAAGCTATTATCAGGAGGCAGGCAGAGCGGGACGTGACGGCAACGAAGCAAAGTGCATTTTGCTCTACAGCGGTCAGGACGTTGCGACCAACAAGTTTCTTATAAACAATTCACATGACAATCCCGACCTTGACGATGACACTCTTGAAATGATACGCAAACGTGATCTTATGCGTCTGAAAAAGATGACCGATTACTGCAATACAAACGGCTGTCTGAGAGAGTTTATCCTTGGATATTTCGGCGAGAAGCAGGACAAGCCTTGTCAGAACTGCTCAGGCTGTTTGGGTGATTTCGGAGAAACAGAAGAAGTTGACGTGTCTGTGGATTGCCAAAAGGTGCTTTCCTGCATTTATAGACTTCACCAGCGAAACCTTTCTTTTGGAGCAGGTGTCATAGCACAGATACTTAAAGGCTCAGACTCCGAAAAGGTAAAGCGTTTTGACCTTTCCACTCTTTCAACCTACGGCATAATGAAAGACTCCACGCAGGTATATATCCGCAGGCTCATAGCTTTTCTTGAAGCTGATGATTACATCACACAGACTTCACACGGGGATTTTTCTGTGCTTACTCTTACAAGAAAGTCTGCAGAGATATTAATGGACAAAAAGACTATTACAATACGCCTTCCAAAGAAAAAGCCAAAGAGCGAAACGGTCACAAAAATCGGCAGGGACGAAGTTACGACATTTGACAAGGAGCTTTTTGGACGGCTCAGAGCTGTGCGGAGCAAGCTTGCGACACAGGCGAGTCTGCCTGCATATATCATTCTTACAGACGCTTCACTGCGTGATATGTGTATAAAGCTGCCTAAGACGCAGACGGAACTTTTGAATATCTCAGGGGTGGGAAAGTCAAAGCAGGAACGTTATGGAAGATACTTTGTAGCCGAGATACAGAAATATCTCAAGGAAAATCCTGACGCCGCTTCGGGTTATAAATATATCCCAGCGGGCTATCTGCAAAAACAGATGGCGGAAGGCGGTCAAAGCACAAAGGAATATATAATCGCCCACGCAGGTGAGCTTTCAGGCAAAGAACAGGATATGACCCTTTCAGAAGTATGCGACAGCATTTTCTATCAGCTCGGCACAGACGGCGATATAAGAAGCATAAAACTTGCCATAAAAGAATGGCTCATAGGTGAAAATTATCTTGCAAAAGACGGAGCAAACGGAAGGGGCTTTCTTGAAACTACAATACTTTCCCCTGAAGCAGGAATAATAGAACGTGAAAAAATATCACAGCTTGGAAACAGCTACAAGACGATACTTTTCCCAAAGCAGGCGCAGGAATTTATTTTTGAGAACATAGAGGAGATACTCAGCAAAGATGCACAAAACTCATAATAAAATGCGATTTTGCGGCTGTTTTCATTCATGCAGAAAAAAAGGCGCTGTAAAAAAACGCGCAATAAAAAAAGACTGCAACCACCCTTAAAAGGGTA
>NZ_LARF01000155.1:0-320 GCF_000980385.1 Ruminococcus sp. N15.MGS-57 | reverse complement strand
CCTACAAGCGTGATAGGATAGTTTTTTGTTCTGTCCTACAATGGTTGTAATCGTGGACTGGTTTCTTCGGCGGGCGAACGCTGTTCGCCCCTACAGATTTGTTACCGTAATTTTGACCGATATATATATATTCAATTTTCAAGTTTCGTCCGGGGTGTGTCACCGAGTATAATGCCCTAGGTTTTGCATATACAAAATACCGCAATGCACACCCACGCTTTGACACAAGTACTCTACAGCCTGTTCCAGAAACTCACCTCGGTTTCACTAAGTCGCAGGGCTTGTACGTGCCCGCAAGTATCAAAACGCTTTCTACTTAT
>NZ_LARF01000156.1:0-321 GCF_000980385.1 Ruminococcus sp. N15.MGS-57 | reverse complement strand
GTCGTCAGCTCGTGTCGTGAGATGTTGGGTTAAGTCCCGCAACGAGCGCAACCCTTGTCACTAGTTGCTACGAAAGGGCACTCTAGTGAGACTGCCGGTGACAAACCGGAGGAAGGTGGGGATGACGTCAAGTCCTCATGGCCCTTATGGGTAGGGCTTCACACGTCATACAATGGTCGGAACAGAGGGCAGCGAAGTCGTGAGACGGAGCCAATCCCAGAAAACCGATCGTAGTCCGGATTGCAGTCTGCAACTCGACTGCATGAAGTCGGAATCGCTAGTAATCGCGGATCAGCATGCCGCGGTGAATACGTTCCCGGG
>NZ_LARF01000154.1:0-326 GCF_000980385.1 Ruminococcus sp. N15.MGS-57 | reverse complement strand
AAGACCCGGGAACGTATTCACCGCGGCATGCTGATCCGCGATTACTAGCGATTCCGACTTCATGCAGTCGAGTTGCAGACTGCAATCCGGACTACGATCGGTTTTCTGGGATTGGCTCCGTCTCACGACTTCGCTGCCCTCTGTTCCGACCATTGTATGACGTGTGAAGCCCTACCCATAAGGGCCATGAGGACTTGACGTCATCCCCACCTTCCTCCGGTTTGTCACCGGCAGTCTCACTAGAGTGCCCTTTCGTAGCAACTAGTGACAAGGGTTGCGCTCGTTGCGGGACTTAACCCAACATCTCACGACACGAGCTGACGACA
>NZ_LARF01000039.1:0-18492 GCF_000980385.1 Ruminococcus sp. N15.MGS-57 | reverse complement strand
CAAATTTACAGTGCAGAGTACCGGCATCGTCCACAAACCGCACTGTTCCGCAAGTACCGCTTTCTACGGGACACAAGTCCTCCATGTGGTCAAGGCAAATTCGTGTTCCTTCGGGATATCTCTGCCTGAGCATTTCTATCTTCTTTTCGTTGTAAATCATATTACACCTCACATCGTCATTCCCATATCGGGTTCTTCGGTCATGTCATCGGTCTGACTACTGTTCATTTCTTCCTCCGTCTGCAAAAACCATTCGTCGGAACTCCAGAAGCTGACACAAATTTCTCCGTCGGGAGTTTTTATCGGTCTTTGCTCCAGACTCTCTCCTGCGCCGTCGCTTAGCTGCCCGGTACAATATTCACGGAAATCCTCAAGTTCATCTTCCGTAAGCTGACCGTGAACGTTTGCTGTGACCACTCCTACAAGTTCTCCGTCATGTTCTTCGACCGACATAAATGCAGAAAACACCTTTTGGTCGACTGAATTGCCCTTGTCATACCAGTTCATGAGACCCCGTTCTTTCTCCTCGGGCATTGTAAAATCTTCAATAAATCGGTTTATCTCCGATTTGTAAGCAGAAGCTTCATAGGAGGAGATTTTTTCGTATTCCTCATCAGACCAACATTCAGGTACTCTATTGATTTCAAGGGGACAGTAAAATTTCATTTCCTGCAAATGCGTCTGAATATGATTTTCGTACAACAGCTTTGCGTTTGGAATATACTGAGCGTATCTAGCGTAGGATGAGCCTTCAGCTTCGATCAGCAGACCGTCACCCTGATCCTCATCGTAGATCAGCAGACAATGATAAATATCATTGCTGTCACAGTACATCAAATCTGCGTTCTCAGCAATCAGGTCATTGTCCTGCAAGGGATGCCTTTTCAGATTATCAAACTCAGCATGAGAAACTGCTATCGCTTTCTCCACCGCACAGGACTTTGTCTTAAATTCTAACTCCTTGCGAAGCAGATTGGTGTTGATTATAAGTTTGTTGTTCATTGTGTTTCCTCCATTCGTTTTATTTTTCCTTTTTAATAGTATATCTGCCACATGGCTATCACGTCCTTCCTTGAGGAATAAAAAAAGACCGCTTTGTCGTTTATCACATTTCGTGATATTTGACAAAACAGCCTTCTAAACTTTGTGAATGTTTTTTTATAAAAAATCGGCAAGCTCAGAGCGAAATCTGCTCAAAGCTTGCCGATTTATTTGACAATATTCATTTGTCGAGGGTTCAAATCCTTCCAGTCGGTGAAAATCATGAAAAAGCATCCATGGTTTTACACTAAAATTTTTCGACTGAAAAACATGAAAAAAGCCCGTAAATACGGGCTTTTTGAGGTGAGCATCCATTTAGTCTCACCAATATGGTGCGGCAAACGGGACTTGAACCCGTACGTCAAGGACACACGCCCCTCAAACGTGCCTGTCTGCCAATTCCAGCACTGCCGCATTTGCTATTCTTTTCGCTGAACTCTTTCGTTTTGTTTGTGTTCCGTGTCATTCAGCTTAATTATTATAGCATTTATTTTTTCTATTGTCAAGGCTTTTTTTCAAAAAAATTCGACTATTTATAAATATACATACCGCATACTTATTTATATATGTTCAAGTTTCGCTATTGACAAATCAGTCAGGCGATATAACAGTTCTGTTGGGCTAGATATTCTAAACCAAAGCGGAAATTGAGCTGTTCCACCTATACAAAACAGTTTCACTCATTATGAATTTTTTCAACAAAAAAGGACTTCATTACGAAGTCCTTTAATTTTTTGTGTAAACTCAGGATTACTTGAGCTCAACAGAAGCGCCAGCAGCCTCAAGCTTTGTCTTGATCTCCTCAGCGTCAGCCTTTGAAGCACCTTCCTTGATAGCCTTAGGAGCACTCTCAACGAGTTCCTTAGACTCCTTAAGACCAAGACCTGTGATCTCCTTAACAGCCTTGATAACAGCCATCTTAGCATCGCCGAATGAAGTCAGAACTACGTCGAACTCTGTCTTCTCCTCAGCAGCAGCGCCAGCAGCACCAGCAGCTGGAGCAGCAGCAACAGCAGCTGTTACACCGAATTCTTCCTGGATAGCGTCAACAAGCTCTGAAAGCTCGAGAACGGAAAGTTTCTTGATCTCTTCTACAAAATTCATAATCTTCTCTGAAGCCATGATAAAAATCTCCTTTTTATTAAATAATTTTTCGGGTCAAAGCCCATTCGTTAAGCGGCATATAAATTATGCAGCCTCGTTGTCCTTGTCCACAACAGCCTGAAGTGTTGCGGCAAGCTTCTGGATAGGACCCTGAAGGGAACCAACCAGCTGTGCGAGCAGAGTTTCTCTTGAAGGGATCTTCGAGAGAGCCTTAACGCCTGCCTCGTCGTAAACGTCCTCACCAATGTAACCAGCCTTGAGGAAGAACTTTTCGTCCTTGCAGTCCTCAGCAAACTTACCGAGTATTCTTGCAGGAGCTGTCTGGTCGTCGTTAGAGATAGCGATAGCTGTTGTACCCTCGAGTACGTTTGTGATACCGTCAAGACCAGCTTCCTTAAGAGCAAATCTCAGGATAGTGTTCTTCTCAACGAAATAACTTACGCCAGCCTCTCTCAGCTCTTTTCTGAGCTTTGTATCCTCTTCAACAGTGATACCCTTGTAATCAACGAGTACGCCTGCAGCAGAGTTCTTGAGCATTTCAACGAGCTGTGCAACTCTTTCCTTCTTAGCGGACAATGTCTTTTCGCTTGGCATTTCAATTTCACCTCTTTGAACTAATTTACGCAAACCGTAAACTAACAAAAGAAAAAATCCCTTTCGTCGCAAGACAAAAGAGATACAAAGTCATAATTACTTTGCTATTCCTTTCCTCGGCTGGACTTCCGCAGTTTCCTGCTGCCAACTGTCTTTAGATACGAATGCTCTAATATTATAACAGACCCTTGACCTTTTGTCAAGAGCCTGTTATGCTTTTAATGTAAACTTTTTGTGAACTTAAATATTTATCTTATGCTTTGTATACTTGCTTGATATTTTAAGCCTTGCCACAGCCTTGTTAAGAGCCGCCTGCGTGTGATAATATTCTGAAATGCTCTGCTTCTGCCTGAGCTTCTCCTCAGCTCTCTCCTTGGCGGCTTCGGCACGCTTTTCGTCTATCTCCTCAGGACGTTCCACAGTGTCCGCAAGAAGCGTCACATATGACGGCATTATCTCCACAAAACCGTCGCTTACCACCGCATAGTGCCACTGGTCGCCCGTTCTGTAACGCAGCTCACCTGCGTTAAGACAGGTTATCATGGGCTGATGATTAGGCAGTATTCCGAAAGAGCCGTCCTGACCTGGGAATATAAGCTCGTCACATTCTCCCGAATAGAAAACGTGGTCGCTGGCAAGTATTTCAAGCTTGAATGTCTTTACCATTTCAGCTTCTCCTTTCGGTGAGGGTCATCACTCGTTTTCAAGCTGTTTAGCCTTTTCGATAACATCGTCGATAGTGCCTGCGTTAAGGAATGCAGCCTCCGGATATTCGTCCATTTCGCCGTCTATTATCTTCTTGAAGCCTCTGATCGTTTCTTTCAGAGGAACATATTTGCCCTCTATGCCTGTGAAGTTCTCTGCAACATGGAAAGGCTGTGAAAGGAATTTCTGTATCTTTCTTGCTCTGTAAACAGCCGTCTTGTCGGCGTCGTCAAGCTCTTCCATACCCAGGATAGAAATGATATCCTGAAGTTCCTTGTACTTCTGCAAAAGCTCCTGAGTCTTTCTTGCAACTTCGTAATGCTCCTGACCTACTACATCAGGTTCAAGTATTCTTGAAGTTGACTCCAGTGGGTCAACGGCAGGATAGATGCCCTGTTCAACTATCTTTCTTGAAAGCACCGTTGTTGCGTCAAGATGTGAGAACGTGATAGCAGGTGCAGGGTCTGTCAGGTCGTCCGCAGGGACGTATACAGCCTGAACAGATGTGATAGAGCCTTGCTTTGTTGAGGCGATACGCTCCTGCAAAGCGCCCATTTCGTTCGCAAGGGTAGGCTGATAACCAACGGCTGACGGCATTCTGCCAAGGAGTGCCGATACCTCAGAGCCTGCCTGAACAAATCTGAATATGTTGTCTATGAAAAGCAGTACGTCCTGATGTTCCTTATCTCTGAAATACTCAGCCATTGTAAGTCCTGTCTGAGCAACTCTCATTCTTGATCCTGGTGGCTCGTTCATCTGACCGAACACTAGGGCTGTCTTTTTGATAACGCCTGAGTCTGTCATTTCGTGCCAGAGGTCGTTGCCCTCTCTTGAACGCTCTCCAACGCCTGTGAATATGGAATATCCGCCATGCTCTGTGGCAACGTTTGTGATAAGCTCCTGAATAAGTACAGTTTTACCAACGCCTGCACCGCCGAACAGACCTATTTTACCGCCCTTTGCATATGGAGCAAGAAGGTCTATTACCTTTATGCCTGTTTCAAGGATCTCTGTTGCAGGTTTCTGATCTTCAAATTTTGGCGGCTCTCTGTGTATCTCCCAATAATCATCGGCCTTGACAGGCTCGCCGCCGTCAATGCTCTCACCAAGGACATTGAACATTCTTCCAAGGGTAGCGTCGCCTACAGGAACTTTTATGCAAGCGCCTGTGGCAGTGACCTCCATATCCTTTTCAAGTCCGTCGCTTGAAGCAAGCATGATAGCTCTGACAGTGTTGTTGCCAAGCTGCTGAGCCACTTCCATGACCTTTGTCTTGCCGTCAAGCTGTACAGTAAGAGCGTCCTTTATCATAGGTAGCTTGCCGTTTTCAAATTCAACGTCAACGACAGGTCCCATTATTTCAACGATCTTTCCTTTTTCCATTTTAATCTCAACACCTTTCCCGAAAGTCTTAACTCTCGTCCTTTTGAGCATTTGCTCCGCTGACGATCTCGGTTATCTCCTGTGTGATAGCCGCCTGTCTTGCTCGGTTATACTGCAATGACAGCTCCTTTATCATCTCCGAAGCACTTGTGGTAGCACCGCTCATGGCGGTCATTCTGGCATTCTGCTCACTGGAGAATGCCTCTACCAAAACGCCGAATATAAGACCTTTCATGTAGTTCGGCACAAGATGATCCATTACCTTTTCAGGACTTGGTCTGAACGTCACGATATCGTGATCCTGCTTTTGCAGAGGGTGTTCAAAGTCCTCACGCTCCAGCGGAAAAAGCTTGAGCATCTCAGGCTCCATATCCATGGAATTTATCATCTTGGTGTAAATAACATAAACCTCGTCAAGATATTTTCTCTCAAAAAGATCTGTGATAGTTTCGGCGATCGCCCTCGCCTTGTAAAGGGTAGGATTTTGAGCCGTGTAAAGGAACTCAGCGTCGATGGTCACGTTCTTTCTTGAAAAATAATGTCTTCCGATCTGTCCCACAACGAAAAGGCAGGTGTTCTTGTGCTTAGCCATTTCCTGCTCTGCAAGCTTTAAAACGTTGTGGTTATAAGCTCCTGCCAGACCCTTGTCGGCTGTTACCACTATGTAGCCTATCATTTTGTCCTCAGGCTTTTTCTCCTCACGCTGGTCGAAATACTTGTGCTCGAACTCAGGTGTGTGGAGCAGTATGTGGTGAATGGTAGATTGGAGCTTTTCAAAGTAAGGCTCGGTGTTTTCAAGCCTTTTCTTGGCTTTTTTCAGATTTGAGGAAGAGATAAGGTACATAGCGTTTGTGATCTTCATGATCTCGCTTACGCTTGCGATCCTTTCTCTTATCTCTCTCATTCCTGCCATGCCTTATGCCTCCTTTCGGTGCAGAGCCTTTATCTGCCCTGCTTAAATTCCTTTGCGGCAGCAACTATCTTTGCGTCAAGCTCGTCTGTCATGACCTTTTTGTCGTTTATCTCGGCAATTATATCGCTGTGATTTGCCTCAAAGTAGGAAAGCATATCGAGAGTGAATTTTCTTATCTCCTTAACAGGCACGTCAAGCAAAAGCTTGTGCTGTGCACAGCAGAGGATAATGACCTCCTCGTGCATTGAATAAGGGTGATAGAGCGGCTGTTTAAGTATCTCAACGAGCCTGTGACCATGGTCGAGAAGCTCCTGCGTTGTCTTATCAAGCTCAGAGCTGAACTGTGTGAACACTTCCATTTCTCTGAACTGGGCAAGGTCGATACGCAGATTGCCTGATACTTTCTTTACTATCTTGGTCTGTGCCGCACCGCCTACACGGGATACTGAAAGACCAACGTTTACAGCAGGTCTTACGCCTGAGAAGAACAGCTCTGTTTCAAGGAAGATCTGTCCGTCTGTGATAGAAATAACGTTTGTAGGGATATATGCGGAAACGTCGCCCGCCTGTGTTTCGATTATAGGCAGGGCAGTGATAGAACCGCCGCCGTGAGCGTCGTCAAGTCTGCATGAACGCTCCAGAAGTCTTGAATGAAGATAGAATACATCTCCAGGGTAAGCCTCACGTCCCGGAGAACGTTTCAGAAGCAGGCTCATTGCTCTGTATGCAACTGCGTGCTTTGAAAGGTCATCGTATACTATAAGAACGTCCTTGCCCTTATCCATGAAATATTCAGCCATTGCTGTGCCTGCGTATGGGCATATGTACTGCAAAGGCGCAAGGTCGCTGGCCATAGCTGTTACAACTATGGTATAATCCATAGCACCATGCTTTTTAAGATCCTCAACGAACTTTGCAACTGTGGAAGCTTTTTGTCCGATAGCCACATATACGCATATCATATCCTTGCCCTTTTGGTTAAGAATGGTATCAAGAGCAATGGAAGTTTTACCTGTCTGACGGTCGCCTATGATAAGCTCACGCTGACCTCTGCCGATAGGGAACATTGAGTCGATAGAAAGTATACCTGTTTCCAGAGGCACTGTAACAGACTTTCTGTTGCAAACGCCTGCGGCTTCACGTTCGATAGGGTAATAATCGTCATACTCTATCTCGCCCATGCCGTCGATAGGAGCGCCCAGAGCGTCAACAACTCTGCCCAGAAGCTTTTCGCCAACGCCGACACCTGCCCTTTTCTTTGTTCTGACTACCTTTGAACCTTCCGTAAGACCATGGTCAGAGCCAAGAAGAACGCAGCCGAGAGTTTTTCTCTCCACATTCTGAACTATTCCTTTAACGCCTGTTTCAAATTCAACAAGCTCACCATACATTGCATGATTAAGACCGTAAATATTTACGATACCGTCATTTATGGATATTATCCTGCCTGTTTCGTTGACCTGAGTTTTCGCCTCAAAGTCAGCTATCTCACTTTTAAGCACCGAGATAATATCGCTTCTGCTTGAACCTGCCAAGCCGTTCACCTCCCTGATATCCTGTTCTGCAAAGCTTTTATCATACCCTGAACGCTCTTGTCATACTCGACCCCGTTCACTTCAAGACGATAGCCGCCCATAAGGGCTTCGTCGGTATTCACTTCCAGCAGAACATCGCTCACGCCGTATTTCTTTTTCAGCGTTTCTTTTATTTTATCCGTCTGTGCCTTTTCAGGCGGGCAGACGCAGTAAAGCTCAGCTTTAAGTATATTTTTGCTTTTGAGGACTTCATCGTCATATGCGTCAAAAATGTCCATGATGTTATCCATGTGACCCCACTGACACATGACCTTGAGAAAGTTTCTCATGTCCTCAGGAAAAAGCCTGTCTATAACTTTTTCCTTTTCCTTTATTTCCACAGCAGGGCTTGCAAGAGCGTCCTTAAGCTCGTCACAGCTTTCAAAAAGCTCTCTTGAAGCCTTTACGCTCTCAGCCTTTGGCGAAAGCTCAAAAAGCACTCTGCCGCAGACTTCCTCGGGATAAAAGATCATTTGGCAGCACCTACCTCGGAGAGAAATTCATCAACAGTTTCTCTGTCGGAGTCGCCTCCCACATTTTTCTTAATGACCTTAGCAGCCGCCAGTATAGCAAGGTCTGCGATCTGGTATTTTGCGTCGTCCATAGCCTTTTCCTTTTCGTTTGCAATGGACTTTTCAGCTTCTTTCATTATCTTAGCAGACTCGGCTCTTGCATTTTCAAGCATAAGGTCGCATTCTCTGCCAGCCTGTGCTTTAGCCTTGTTTGTTATCTCAACAGCCTGACTGTGTGCGTCGGCTATCTCAGCTTCATAGTCAGCTTTTATTTTTTCAGCGTCCGCCTTAGCCTGTGCCGCACCGTCAAGGTCGCTTTGTATCTTTGCAGACCTCTCGTCCATCATTTTGCACACGGGCTTGAAAAGAAACTTTTTAAGGAGCAGATACAGTACCAGCAGATTTATTATTACCCATACCAAACTTATATCAAGACTTATCATAGCTATGCTCCTTTCATAAAGATGTTTTGTTTTATTACTTCAGGAAGAAGATGATAAGGATAGCTACGATAAGACCGTAAATAGCGGTCGCCTCTGCAAGTGCGCAGCCGAGAAGCAGCGAGCTTCTTATATCCTTTTTAGCTTCAGGCTGTCTTGCGATAGACTCTGTTGCCTTTCCTGTTGCAAGACCTATTCCGATACCTGCGCCTATACCTGTAATAACGGCTACAGCCGCACCAATTGCTACTAACATGATATATACCTCCGTTTTTATTCTTTTACTTTTCTACGCTTATTCTCTTACTTCAGGAAGAAGATGATAAGGATAGCTACGATAAGACCGTAGATAGCTGTTGCCTCTGCAAGTGCGCAGCCGAGAAGCAGTGAGCTTCTTATATCCTTTTTAGCCTCAGGCTGTCTTGCGATAGACTCTGTTGCTTTTCCTGTTGCAAGACCGATTCCGATACCTGCTCCTATTCCTGTAATAACGGCTACAGCCGCACCTATTGCTACTAACATAGATCATACCTCCGAATTTCTGTTATCTTAGTCGTCGTCCTCTATTGCTTCATTTATGAACAGGGACGTGAGGAACACGAAAACATATGCCTGAATGAAGCCGTCGAAAATATCAAAGTATGCCGAGAATGCCAGCGGTATCACTATCGGGCAAACGGCGTCGATAAGCTCCATGATGATATAAGACGCAAGCACGTTTCCGAAAAGTCGCATACAAAGCGACAGCGGTCTGATAACAAGCTCCATTACATTCAGCGGAGCGATTATCGCCACAGGTTTGGCAAAGCTTTTCAGCCAGCCCTTTGTTCCTTTTGCTCTTATTCCTGCAACCTCCACAAGCACAATGCTCATGATCGCAAGTCCTGCGGTAACATTCAAGTCTTTTGTAGGCGGTGTAAAGCCCAGCAGACCGATGATGTTCGCAAAGCCTATGTAGATAATGACAGTTGCAAGGAACGGAAAATACGCCATACCCTTTTCTCCAAGCTGTTCTCTGAAGAAATCTCTGAGAAAGCCTACGAATGATTCAAGCATCATCTGTTTCCTGTCAGGGATAAGTTTAAGGTTTCTTGTGAGAAGTATTGAAGCTATCACAAGTATCGCCATTATTATCCATGTTACCACGCAGGACACAGGAACGGGTATGCCTCCGAAAATCGGTATCCTGAAAGCTACTTTGTTTTGCATAGCCTCGGAAAGATTTTCGGAAATTCTCTCCAGCATTTTATCACCTCCAAAAAAATAAAACCAATAAGAATGCCAGCCTCATAAGGGTATAACAAGGTCTACACCGTTTACCCCCCAGCGGTCGAATGCAATCGTCATTGATTTTATCATGATAAAACTATTTTTTGTATGCGTCCCCCTATGGGCGCAGTGATGTAAGACTTGCTTTTTGTCTACGAATATATTATAATACAATCATAAGCATATGTCAAATAGATATTTTCTATTGTAAACATACTCATAGTGTATGGATAGAGAGGAGAGGAACGGTTTATGAGAGAGATAAATTTCGAGCATTATAAGATATTCTATTATGTGGCAAAGTTCCAGAACATAACAATGGCGGCGAACTATCTGTTTTTGTCGCAGCCGAGCATAAGCCGATGCGTAAAAAATCTTGAGGACGAGCTTGGGTGTAAGCTTTTTGTGCGGTCAAAAAAAGGTGTAGAGCTGACAACGGGCGGAGAGATGCTCTTTAAGCATATATCCATAGCCTGCAAGCATATATTCTCGGCAGAGGAGGAGCTTGCGCTGATAAGCGAGCGTGACAGGGCGATAGTAAGGCTTGGAGGAAGCGAGGTGGCACTGCAAAGCTTTCTTATCGACCGAATAGTAGAGTTTCACAGAGAACACCCGAAGATACAGATAAAGATAGACAGTATGTCCACCCCTGACGCTATAGAAGCGTTGAGGGCAAATCTAATAGACGTGGCGGTAGTTACCTCGCCGTTTGCAGACAAAACGGGGCTTAACATAAATGTGATAAAGAAGCTTCAGGATATCGTTGCCGCAGGAAACGGTTTTTCCTATCTTAAAGACAAGGAGATATCCCTGCATGAGCTTGTGAAATATCCTCTTATCTGTCTTAAAAACACCACCACCACCCGAAACTATCTTGACCATATATTCAGACAGCACAACCTGCTGTTAAGACCTGATATTGAGCTTACGTCCATAAACTTTGTAATGCCAATGGTAAAGAACAATCTTGGCATAGGCTTCATGCAGTATGCGACCACCAAGGCGGAGATAGAGGCAGGGAACATTTTCAGAGTGAACACAAAAGAGCAGATACCGCCAAGGAGCATATGTGCGGTGACGGCTTCCCAGTATGAAACTCCGGAGCCTGTGCAGAGGTTTATAGACAGCCTGCTTGAAAAGGAGAGCGTGAATATATAAAAGCAATTTGGGGCGTTGGTGACAGCGTCCTTTTTGTGCTATAGAATAGAAAAAGCGGTGCAGAGTTTTACGCTCCGACACCGCTTTGTTTTGCTTTTTACAGCTCCATTATATATTTTTCCGCAGAAGAAAGTGCGTTTGCACCGTCTGCCGCTGCTGTTATTACCTGCCTGAGAGGTGTAGTACGGACATCTCCTGCCACAAAAAGACCCTTTGCAGTGGTGATCCCGTCCTCGCCAGCTTTCACATATCCGCTTTCGTCAAGCTCGCAAACGCCCTCTAAAGCTTGTGTATTCGGCACGCTTCCGATTGCGCAGAACACTCCATCCACGGCAATGTTCTTTTCCTCGCCGTTTTGCGTATAGGTAACGCCCTCTGCGTTCTCGCCGCCTGTTACCTCTTTTATAACTGCACTCATAACAGGCACGATATTATCTGTTTCAGCGACCTTTTTCTGCAAAGCTTTATTTGCTCTGAACTCGTCACGTCTGTGGATAAGGTAAACAGTTTTTGCAAGCTTTGAAAGATAAAGTGCGTCGCCAAGTGCAGTATCTCCTCCGCCCACAACAGCCACAACTTTATCCTTATAGAAGAAGCCGTCGCACACTGCGCAGTAAGAAATGCGCTGTTTCTCACCGCCTGCCACGGCAAGATGGCGATATGAAGTGCCTGCGGTGTAAATAACCGTTTTTCCTTCTTTTACAGAGCCGTCCTTGAATATGACCTTCCAGCCCTCGGCTGTTTTCTCAAAGCTTTCAGCTTCGCCCTCGTAAAACTCAGCACCAAGAGTTTCAGCCTGTTCTCTGAACTTTTCTCCAAGGTCATAGCCGTTTATGCCGTAAAGACCCGGGTAGTTCTCAACTCTGTCTGTTACAGATATCTGCCCTGTACCCATGTAGTCCTTTTCGCACACCAGTGCGGAAAGCATTGCTCTGCCTGCATATATCGCCGCAGTAAGCCCCGCAGGACCACTGCCTATTATTATAACGTCATACATAAAAACACATCCTTTATATATAGTATACACTCTCTGTCCCTAATTATAAAATGAAAACCGACTTTTGTCAATCAGATATAATACATAGGCTCTGAAACGTTCTCTACTGACTCTTTATTATAGAAGTCAACGAGCTGTCTGAGGGTGATAGACTCAGTGTAGCTTTTCAGCTTTTTCTCTAATCTCAGCCATATATAATCGTCAAGCACCTGTGCAAATTCTGTGTTTTCGTCATTTACTACCGCAACATCGCTTCCAAGCACCGATGGGTCGAGAGCGTCGATTATTTCTTTGAGTGTTATCTTCTCTGGCTTTTTGTTGAGTATATATCCGCCCCTAGAGCCTTTTATGCCTTTTATGAGCCTTGCCTGCCTCAGAGAAGTAAGCACCTGCTCAAGATATTTTCCTGAAAGTCCACGTCTTTCTGCCACGCTGTATACTGTCACTGTTTCGCCGTTTTCTGAGTTCATTGCAATGTCTGCAATGGCAATTATGCCACATTCTACTTTTGTTGAAATTTTCATTTCTGCACCTCCCTTAGCAAACAAATATTGTCTGCTCTCATGCTTTTTATACTTGTCCTATTATTCATAGTAATCCTATCAACATAATATATTTTATACTTTTTTGAGCAAACTGTCAAGAGTTTTCATAAAAATAAGGGCATATTTTAAAAGAAATGTTAAATCTATAGTAATCCTATTGACTTTATATGATTTATGTTGTATAATATCTACAGTAACAAAGAACATCGCACCTTGACAGGCTTGCGGTGATAGCTATATAATAAGAAAACAGGGGGCGTTTCCTTTGAAATTCAATACAAAATTGCTCCATGGCGGATTTGGACCTGAGAAAACAACAGGCTCAACGCTCACTCCCATATATCAGGTGAGTGCCTTTGCGCAGGAGTCGGCTGAGCAGCTTGAAAAAGTATTCAATAATAAAGCACCGGGATATGCTTACACAAGAATAAGCAACCCGACAGTGGCGGCTTTTGAGAACCGAATGAATACACTTGAAAAAGGTGTTGGCGCAGTGGCGTGTTCATCAGGCATGGCGGCTGTTACAATGTCGCTTCTGAACATTCTTGAAGCAGGGGACGAGATAATATGCGGCGCAGGTCTTTTCGGTGGCACTATCGACCTTTTCGGCGACCTTGCGGCATTCGGTATCAAGACCAAGTTCGTAAAGCACGCTACAAAAGAGGAAATAGCCCCTATTATAAATAGTAAGACCAAAGCGGTCTTTGCTGAGCTTATCGGAAACCCTAATCTTGAAATAGTTGATATAAAGTCGGTGGCTGACCTTGCCCATGAAAACGGCACAGTGTTTATTCTTGACAGCACAACGGCTACACCTTATCTTATAAATCCATTTGACTACGGTGCTGATATTGTGGTACATTCCACGTCAAAGTATATAAACGGCGGTGGAAATTCCATAAGCGGCGTTATAATCGACAGCGGAAACTTCAAATGGGATTATGATAAGTTCAAGGGTCTGGCTGAGTATAAAAAGTTCGGGAAGTTTGCTTATATCGCAAAGCTGAGAAACGGCATATGGAGAAACGTTGGCGGCTGTCTTGCTCCAATGAACGCATTTATGAACAGCGTGGGACTTGAAACACTGGGTCTTAGAATGGAGCGATGTTGCCATAACGCTTTGAAGCTTGCGGAGTTCTTTGAAAGCTGTGAGGGCATTGAAGTGAACTATCCTGCACTGAAAGCCAGCCCGTTCTATGACCTTTGTCAGGAAGAACTTGGCGGCAAGGGCGGTGCTATACTCACCATAAGAGCAGGTTCAAAGGAAAGAGCCTTCAAGCTTATAAACGGCTTGAAGCTTGCAACAAATGCAACTAATATCGGAGATACAAGAACGCTCGTTATACACCCTGCAAGTACGATCTACGCCCACGGCAGTGAGGAGCAGAAGATAAACGCAGGCGTGTTCGGCGACACAATCAGGATAAGCGTCGGAATAGAGGACGCATCGGATCTGATCGAGGACTTTAAACAGTCCATAGAAAAACTTTAGGAGGAATTTACTATGGCAGTTGACTACGCAACACTTAAAAAAGGCGGTTTCATGCGCCAGAAGCAGAAGAATAATTTTTCACTTAGACTTAGAGTTGTGGGCGGAAACCTTACGGCAAAACAGCTTGCAACTATTGCAGAGGTGTCTGATAAATACGGCGAGGGCTATGTTCATCTTACATCACGTCAGAGCGTTGAGATACCTTTTATAAAGGTTGACGATATCGACGAGGTAAAGGCGGCTCTTGCAAAGGGTGACACAGAACCGGGCGTTTGCGGACCGAGAGTAAGAACTATCACAGCCTGTCAGGGTGCTGCGGTCTGTCCAAGCGGCTGTATAGATACATACTCTCTTGCAAAGGAGCTTGACGAAAGATATTTCGCAAGGGAGCTTCCTCACAAGTTCAAGTTCGGCATCACAGGCTGTCAGAACAACTGCCTTAAAGCGGAAGAAAATGACGTTGGTATCAAGGGTGGCATAAAGGTTGAGTGGCGTGAAGCTGATTGTATCGGCTGTGGCGTGTGCGTAAAGGCTTGCCGTCAGGGCGCACTTACAATGGAGGACGGAAAGATAGTCCTTGACAAAGAAAAGTGCAACTTCTGCGGACGCTGTTTTAAGGCTTGTCCTACAGAAGCGTGGGATACTATCCACGGCTATATAGTTTCATTCGGTGGACTTTTCGGCAACCATATCAACAAGGGCGAAACTGTTATCCCATTTATCGAGGATAAGGAAACTCTTATGAAGATATGTGACGCAGCGATACAGTTCTTTGACGATAACGCAAAAGCTGGCGAAAGATTCAAGTTCACTATCGACAGAGTGGGCAGAGAGAAATTTACAAATACTATACTGGAGGTTTATAACAATGGCTGATTTTAAAATAGACGATACAGTGGACATCACCACAGTGGTTTGCCCGACAACATTCGTTAAGGCAAAGGTAGCTCTCGAGGAGCTTGACGACGGACAGATTCTTTCCATTAAAATGAATGACGGCGAGCCTGTTCAGAACGTTCCAAGAAGCATTAAAGAAGAGGGTCACAAGATATTGAAGCTCATTGACAATGAGGACGGCACTTATGACCTTATCGTACAAAAGGTGGGAGATTAATGTCAGTAAGAGCAAATAAGGATACTTTCGAGAGCGAGATAAACGAGGCAGGAAAGCTTGTTATCGCAGATTTCTATTCAGATTCCTGCGTTCCATGTAAGCGAATGTCACCGCTTCTTGCAGAAACTGAGGAGGAAGACCCGGAGGGCATAAAGCTTGTGAAGCTCAACATCAACTTTGACGGGGAAACTGCTCAGAAGTATAATGTCACAAGCGTTCCGACACTTGTGTTCTTCAAGGACGGAGCAGAAAAAGCAAGACTTACGGGAGCTGTAAAGAAAGCACAGCTCACCGAAACAATAAATTCAATAGATTAAGGAGAAATGTATCATGACTATAACAGTAGCAGGCAATAAAAAGGACGTTGCAGAGGGACTTACAGTGGCACAGCTCGTTATCGACGAGAATGTTGAAACACCACAGTACGTTACAGTAACTATCAATGACGAATTTGTAGAGAGCGGTGCTTTTGAAAGCACAGTTCTTAAAGACGGCGACGTTGTAGAATTTCTTTACTTCATGGGAGGCGGACAGTAATGGCATTTACAGACGAACAGCTTGAGCGTTACTCACGCCACATCATTCTTAAAGAAGTTGGCGCAAAGGGACAGAAAAAACTTCTTAACGCAAAGGTTCTTATCATAGGCGCAGGCGGACTTGGCGCACCAGCCGCTATGTATCTTGCTGCAGCAGGCGTTGGCACTATCGGCATTGCAGACGCGGACGAGGTAGATCTCTCAAATCTGCAAAGACAGATCATCCACACAACTCAGGACGTTGGCAAGGCAAAGGTTCTTTCCGCAAAGGAAACAATGGAGGCTATCAACCCTGACGTTAAGGTGAATACATATCGCACCTTTATCGACAGCGAGAACATCATGGATATAATCAAGGACTATGATTTCGTTATCGACGGCACTGACAATTTTCCGGCAAAGTTCCTTATTAATGACGCCTGCGTAATGGCTAAAAAGCCATTTTCACACGCCGGTATCATCAGATTTAAGGGTCAGCTCATGACCTATGTTCCAGGTCAGGGACCATGCTATAGATGTGTGTTCAAGAACCCACCTCCGAAGGACGCTGTTCCTACTTGCAAGCAGGCAGGCGTTATCGGTGCAATGGGCGGTGTTATAGGAAGTTTGCAGGCAATGGAAGCTATCAAGTATATCCTTGGTGTTGGAGAGCTTCTCACAGGTTATCTGCTTACTTATGACGCACTTAAAATGGATTTCAGAAAGGTAAAGCTCCCTCAGGATACAAAGGGCTGTGCAGTATGCGGCGAGCACCCTACTATCACAGAGCTTATCGACTATGAACAGGCAGAATGTGACGGTGTACATCTATGATAAAACTAAGCAAAAGCGATTATGAAAAGATACTGCACCACGCTGAAAGCGAGCTTCCAAACGAAGCCTGCGGTCTTATCGGCGGAGTAAAAGAGGGCAGTGACAAGATAATAAAAAAGGTCTATCTTCTCACGAACATAGACCACTCAAACGAGCATTTTTCTCTTGACCCTAAAGAGCAGCTTGCTGCTATCAAGGATATGAGAGCAGAGGGACTTGTTCCTCTGGGCAACTGGCACTCACACCCTGAGTCACCTTCTCGTCCTTCTGATGAGGATAAAAGGCTTGCTTATGACAAGACAGCAAGCTATATGATACTCTCACTTATGAACAAAGATGAGCCTGTGCTCAATTCTTTCCATATCGAGGGAACGGATTCCACAAAAGAGGAACTTGTAATAGAATAAGGGCATAAATAAAAGCAGTACCCGTGAAAAGGTACTGCTCTTTGTGTTTATCAGCTTATGAAGCCTTTGCGCTCTTTCTGACCTCTGTGTAGCCTGCCGGTGAAGGTATCTCGTAATCGTCTGTGGAGTTTATGGCTCTCATCATGCCTTCGATAAGGTCAGGCTGTGTGATAGTGTAGTCAAATCTGTTTATGATGCCAAAGCCCTTGTTGCCGTTGTAGCCATTGTCCCAGTATACACAAACAATGCCGTTTTTTTTTGCCGCCTTGATAAGATATTCAGCCCAGTAGCGTCTGAACTCATTGTAGTCTGCAAACTTTTCTGTCTTGTCCTGTGCGCCAAATTCGCCGATAACAACAGGATAACCTTGACTTACAAACTTCTCGTTAAGAAGTGCCATTTGGCTGTCAACATAATCCTCCTGACCCCAGTTGTCATAATTCTTTACCGCATATTTGCCCCACTGAGTTTTTGCGGTCTTGTTCTCGTCAATAGTGAAATTGAATGGGTCATAATAGTGAACGGATATCATGATACGCTTGCCGTCAGCCTTGCAGCCGTTGTCGGTCGGTATCTTGAAATTGTAATCATCACCTGCTGTGTATTCGATATTGGTGTTCCAACCAGGGAGAAGTAGCCAGCGTTTTTCATTGTTCGAGCCTGTTGCTCTCACTGAGTCAACAAATATCTGATTGTATGCGTTGATGTTATCATATGCTTTTTCGTCAGGCTTGCCGTAATCGTTGTTGAATTCCTCATTCATGGACTCGAAGATAAGGTGCTGGTCATAGTCCTTGAAACGGTCTGCTATCTGAGTCCAAACCTTGCTGTACTTGTCCTTTATCTCGGTCTGCTTATCATCGTCTTCAGCACAAAGCAACCAACTGTGGTCAACAGTGTAATATCCGTCACCGTGCATATTCACTATAGCGAACATATCGTTGTCAACAACATAGTCAACGACCTCCTGAACTCTGTCCAGCCAGTCAGTGTCTATCTTGTAGTCAGGACCGTCTCCTATCATGTCAAGATAAGAAACAGGTATTCTTACTGTCTTGAAGCCCTGCGCCTTGACAGTGTCGATAAGCTCTTTGGTTATCTCAGGGTTGCCCCAGCAAGTTTCGCTGGGAAGTCCGCCGCTGGAAGCTTCAAGCTGATTGCCTAAGTTCCAGCCAAGCCCCATGGCTTCTGTTATCTGTGTCTGGTCAAGCTCTGTCCACTTCTTTGCTGTGTCTTTTGCCTCGCTGTCGGAGTTTTTTCCGCAGCCTGCCACAGCCGCTGTCATGACTCCTGCCAGCAGCAGAGCCGCAGCTCTCGATATGAATTTTCTCATTTTTATATAACCTCTTTTCTTTTTGCGTATGTAAACGATTAACGCTAATGACTATTATAGCACACTGCACAAATTTTTTCAATAGTGAAAAGAAAATTTTATTATGTGGTTGTGTAGTGCTACAATAGATATTGGACAAAATTAAGAAAAAAGAAAAGAGAGATAGGCAAAAATCTGATAAAATAAAGTTACCACACAAATACAAATCAGAAAGGAAGCCTATCTCTCATGAATAGTATAACACAAGATATGAAGTTTCGTCAATCCTTAATGAATTACGCAAAGAAATATGGAGTGAGCCGAGCGAGCAGAAAATACAATAAATCACGTTCATATATATATTTCTGGCTGAAACGCTGGGACGGAAGTGTGGAGTCCCTTGCAGTTAAATCACGCCGACCGCATCATCATCCCAATGAGCATACCAAGGAAGAAATAGATCTTATCAAAAGGTATCACAAACGGAACCCGACACTTGAGCTTCCCGAACTATGGCATCGTCTCAGGAAACAAGGGTATACACGCTGTCTTGAAAGTCTTTACAGGGTTATGAAAAAACTAG